>NZ_JBYCKI010000053.1:0-15777 GCF_057473305.1 Thiomonas sp. TH-17 | reverse complement strand
TGTCATCACCCTTGCTGCACAAAACGATGAAACGACTGACAAAACGAACTTCGCGCCACGCCCTCGTGCTTTCCGCCACGCTGGCGCTGAGTCTGGCCGCAGGCACGCCGGCCTGGGCGATTTACAAGATCGTCGGGCCGGACGGCTCGGTCACCTTCAGCGATGTGCCGCCCAGCAGCACGCAGGGCAAGGCCGTGCAGTCGTTGTCGGCCAACGGCAGTGCGACGCCCAGCAGCTTTGCCGGCTTTCCCGCCGCGTTGCGTGAAGCGGCGCGCAAATACCCCGTCACGCTCTACACCGCGCCACAATGCGAGGCCTGCGATGCCGCACGCGACTACCTGCAACAGCGCGGCATTCCCTTCGCCGAAAAAACCATCACGACCAACGCCGACATCAAGGCCTACAAGGCTTTGTCGAACGGCAGCGACCAGCTCCCGCTGGTGATCATCGGCAGCACCAAACTGAGCACCGGTTTCAGTTCCAGCAATTGGGACATCGCGCTCGATGCTGCAGGCTATCCGCAAAAGAGCGAACTGCCGCGCAGCTACGTGCGCCCGCAGCCCGTAGCGCTGGTACCGCCCCCGGCCCAGAAAGCTTCGACCCCCGAACAAAAGCGCGTGCCGACCGAGCCTTCCGTGCTGCCGCCGCCAAACCCGAACGCCCCCAAGGGCTTTCAGTTTTAGTCAGCAAATTAGTCAGACAAAATCGCGCCGCTGCACACCCTCGGCCGTGCCGATCAGGGCGACGTTGGCGGCGCGCAGTGCGAACAGGCCCACGGTCACCACACCCGGAATCTGGTTCACACGGGTTTCAAATTCGCGCGGCTGCGCAATCTTCAGTCCGTGCACGTCCAGAATCAGATTGCCGTTATCGGTCACGTAGCCTGAACGCTCGCGCGGATCGCCCCCCAGGGCGCGCAACCGGCGTGCCACCAGTTCCCGCGCCATCGGCACGACTTCGACCGGCAAAGGGAATTGGCCCAGCACCGGCACCAGCTTGCTCTGATCGACGATGCAGATGAAGCGCTCGGCGGCCTCGGCGATGATTTTTTCGCGCGTCAGCGCGCCGCCGCCGCCTTTGATCATCGCGCCCGAGGCGTCGATCTCGTCGGCGCCATCGACATAGACCGAAAGCTGCGCCACCTCGTTGAGGTCATACACCGTGATGCCATGCGCGCGCAGACGCTCGGTGGAACGCTCGGAGCTCGATACCGCGCCTTTGATCTGGTGCTTGATGCCAGCCAGGGCGTCGATGAAAAAATTCACCGTCGAGCCCGTGCCGACTCCGATGATTTCGCCCTGCGGCACCTGGGTAAGCGCGGCCGCGGCGACCTGCTGTTTGAGTTCGTCTTGCGTCATGTCGGGTCTTCACGAAAAATGTCAGTCTTCATTATCGCTGCGCCGCCCTGTGCTCAGCGACCTCGCCTGCACTCCATGCCGCTCTCCTATCCGCTGATTCGCCCTATCTTGTTCCGCCTCAACCCAGAATGGGCGCATCACCTCACACTGAGCGGCATCCGCATGGCGCATTCTGCCGGACTGTCGATTCTGTACGCCCATGCGCCGGTACACGATCCGGTGGAACTTCTCGGCTTGCGCTTCGCCAATCGCGTCGGCCTGGCCGCCGGGCTCGACAAAAATGGCGAGGCCATCGACGCCCTCGCGGCGATGGGTTTTGGTTTTGTCGAGGTGGGCACGGTCACTCCCCGCGCCCAGCCCGGCAACCCCAAGCCGCGCATGTTCCGGCTGCCTCAGGCGCAGGCGCTGATCAATCGCATGGGGTTCAACAATGCTGGGCTGGAGGCTTTTTTGCGCCATGTACGCCGCAGCCATCGCCCCGTGCCCATCGGCCTGAACATCGGCAAGAACGCCAGCACCCCCGTCGAGCAGGCGCTCGACGACTACCGGCTGGGCCTGGAAGGGGTGTACACCCAGGCCGACTATGTCAGCATCAATATTTCGTCGCCCAACACCCGCAACCTTCGCCAGTTGCAAACCGACGCCGCCTTGCAGGGCCTGCTGCAAGGCCTCGCCGCCACGCGCGAGCGCCTGCGGCAACAACATGGCCGCCATGTGCCCATGCTGCTGAAAATCGCCCCTGACCTCGAAGACGCCGACATCGACGTTATCGCCGATCAGTTGCAGACGCATGGGCTCGATGGCGTCATCGCAACCAACACCACGCTGGCGCGCGACGCCGTGGCCGGGCTGGCCCATGCGCATGAAGCGGGTGGTCTGAGCGGGGCGCCGGTGCGCGCCGCCTCGACCCGGGTGATTGCGCGGCTGCGCCAGCGCCTGGGCCGCAACGTGCCGATCATCGGTGTCGGCGGCATTCTCAGCGGGGCCGACGCTGTCGAAAAACTGCGCGCGGGCGCCGATCTGGTTCAGCTCTACACCGGCCTGATCTACCGCGGCCCGGAACTGGTGGGCGAGTGCGCCAAGGCGCTCGCGCTTGAAGCCAACCGAGGGGGGCAAGCCTGAACCCCTGACCCTGAGAAGACGACCAAAAAAGACGGCCAAAATAAAAGCGCCTGCAAACTCACTGCAGGCGCTTTTATTGGGAAAATCTGGCGCAAAAATGTGCCAAAAATGAAAAAGCGATGAAAAAGCGCTTATTTTTGCTTCAGGCGGGTTTTGTTGGCGGTAATGTGCTCATAGATCTCGCGCGACCGCTGGGAGAGCGGTCTGCCAAACCCTTCACGCCAGGGTGAAGACACTTTCACTTGAGGCCGCTTGCGGAATGTGGAAGCCACTTCCTCTGCGTTCTGCATCATCAAATCCCAGGGATCTGCCGATTTTGTGGTGGTGGAGGAGTTTGACTCTTCGAGTTCAACACCGTTGGTTTTGCTTGTGGTCGTCGCTTTTGCCACGTTTACCCCTCTGATGGAACTGTGGGACAACACTGTCTGCCGCATACCACATGCAACAGAAAAATTGCCCCGTTAAACACCCAACAATTATAACCGGAAGTAAGCTTCAGCGCCCACTTTGACCCGGCAACCGGATCGAATCAGCCGAGATATTTTTCGAGGCGCTGCAGAACGGCGTCCCGCCCGAGCAGGGCCAACACCGCGTCGACGGCGGGGGTCTGCTCTCGGCCGGTGACCATCAAGCGCACGGGCATGGCCAGTTGCGGCATTTTCAGGCCGTGCTGTTTGAGCACGCTTTTGAGGGCCGCACTGATCGCTTCGCGCGACCAGTCGTGAAGGACGGCGAGTTGGGACTGCAAATCCGCCACGGCCGTTTTTGCTTGCGCACCGAGATGCTGCTCAAGCGCAGCGGCGTCGGGCGCGGTGGGGCGATAGAACAACAGGGTTTGTTGGGCCAGTTCGGGGAGCGTCTGGGCGCGGTCGTGCAGCAATGCGCAAACCGCCGCGAGATCAGGCGTCTGGTGGGCAATGCCGTCTTTGTCGAGCAGGGGACGCACGAGTGCGGCCAGTTCCTCCGCAGGGGTGTGCTTGATGTAATGCGCGTTCAGCCAGCGCAGTTTGGCCTCGTCGAACTGCGCTGGCGAGCTGCCCAGGTGGTCGAGATCGAACCACTCCAGAAACTGCGCGCGCGAAAAAATTTCCGCATCGCCGTGTGACCAGCCCAGCCGCGCCAGATAGTTCACCACGGCATCGGGCAGATAGCCTTCGTCGCGGTACTGCAGCACGCTCTTGGCGCCGTTGCGTTTGGAGAGTTTCTCGCCCTGCTCATTGAGCACGGTGGGCAGGTGGGCATAGCGCGGGGGCTTGGCGCCCAAGGCCTGGAAGATGTGCAACTGACGCGGCGTGTTGTTGACGTGATCATCGCCGCGGATCACATCGGTTATCTGCATGTCGATGTCGTCCACCACCACGCAGAAGTTGTAGGTCGGTGTGCCGTCGGGGCGGGCAACGACGAGATCGTCGAGTTCTTCGTTGCGGATCTCGACCCGGCCTTTGACGAAATCGTGCCAAGCCACGACGCCGGTGGTCGGCGTCTTGAAACGCCACACCGGCTGCACGCCTTCGGGAATCGGCGGTAGCACCTTGCCCTGCTCCGGGCGCCAGGTGCCGTCGTACCGGGGCTTTTGTTTGGCCGCAGTCTGGCGCTCGCGCAAGGCATCGAGCTCGGCGGTGGACATATAGCAGGGATACACCATGCCAGACTGCCGCAATTGGTCGAGCACCTCGCGGTAACGCGGCATGCGCTGCATTTGATAGAACGGACCTTCGTCGTAATCGAGCCCGAGCCAGTCCATCGCCTGCAGAATGACTTGCACGGCTTCTTCGGACGAACGTTCGGTATCCGTGTCTTCGATGCGCAGAATGAAGTCGCCGCCATGATGCCGCGCGAATGCCCACGGATAGAGCGCCGATCGGATATTGCCCAGATGGATGAATCCGGTCGGGCTGGGGGCGAAGCGGGTACGAACGCGGTGCGGCTGAGTGATCATCGTCGAATTCGGAAAGTGAAAGAAGGACAAGAAGACGCGCTCAGCTCAGGGACTGCAGACCCCGGCTGAGATCGCGCTGAAGATCACCCACATCTTCCAGCCCAACGGCCAGGCGGATCAGCCCCTGGCCGATGCCCGCGGCCTGCCGCTGCGCTTCGCTCAGGCGGCCATGCGTGGTCGTCGCGGGATGGGTGATGGTGGTCTTGGTGTCGCCCAGATTGGCGGTGATGGAGCAGATGCGGGTGTGGTCGATGAGGTGAAACGCCCTTGCTTTGGCCTGCTGCGCATCGTCGGCCTTGATCTCGAACGACAGCACGGCACCCCCGGTCTTTTGCTGACGCATGGCCAGCGCATGCTGCGGGTGGGAATCGAGGCCGGGGTAGAACACGCGGCCGATAGCAGGCTGCGCCTGCAGCCATTGCGCCATGGAAAGCGCTGCAGCGCTATGCGCCATCATGCGCACGCCCAGGGTTTCCATGCCCTTGAGCACCACCCAGGCATTGAAGGGCGAGAGCGACAGGCCGATGGTGCGCTGCACGGGAAGCAGCTTGTCGTGGATCGGCGCGGCTTTGCCGCACACGGCGCCTGCGATCACCCGCCCCTGTCCATCGAGGTATTTGGTGCCGGAATGAATCACCCAGTCGGCGCCGAAATCGAGCGGCCGCTGCAAGGCCGGTGAACAAAAGCAGTTGTCCACCACCAGTTGGGCGCCGGCGTCGTGCGCCAGATCAGCCAGCGCGGCGATGTCGCAGACCTCGGTCAGCGGATTGGACGGCGTTTCGGCAAACAGCAGCCGGGTATTGGGCCGCAGAGCAGCCGCCCATTGCGTCACGTCGGTTTGCGAAACGAACGTGGTCTCCACGCCGAAGCGGGCCAGTTCGCGGCCGAACAGATTGATCGTCGAACCGAACACCCCTTGCGAGCAGATCACGTGATCGCCGGCCTTGAGCAGCGCCATCGCCAGCAGCAGAATGGCGGCCATGCCGCTGCCCGTGGCGATGCAGGCTTCGGCCCCTTCGAGCGCGGCAAGCCGCTGCTCGTAGCTGGAGACAGTGGGGTTGGAAAAACGCGAATAGACAAACCCCTCCTGCTCCCCGGCAAACCGGGCGGCCGCGGTCGCCGCGTCGGGATGCACGAAGCTGCTGGTCAGGAACAGCGCCTCGCTGTTCTCGCCGTATTGCGAAGGCGGCAAGGCCTCGCGCACGGCCAGCGTATCGAGCGCGAGCTCAGGGGCGCCTCGGTCTTGCGCGGTCATGACGGCTGACCCTGCTCCTCGGCCCCTTGCAGGCTGAGTCGGCCGGTGTTGGGTGCGACGCCTTCGCCCCGGTTCTTGCCTTCATCGGGCGGCAAGGTGCCGGCGATGTAGCAGCCGTCGAAACACGACGCCTCAAACTCGACGATCTCGGGGTTGATCTCGCGGATCACCCGTTTCATGGCGTCGAGATCCTGGTAGATCAGCACATCGGCGCCGATGATCTGGCGGATTTCTTCGACACTGCGGTTGTGCGCCACCAGCTCCGAGCCCGTGGGCATGTCGATGCCGTAGATATTGGGATAGCGCACCGGCGGCGCGGCAGACGCCAGATACACCTTGCGCGCGCCGGCCTCGCGCGCCATCTGCACGATTTCGCGCGAGGTGGTGCCGCGCACGATGGAGTCGTCCACCAGCAGCACGTTGCGCCCGGCGAATTCCTGGCCGATGGCATTGAGCTTTTGCCGCACCGATTTCTTGCGCACCGCCTGTCCGGGCATGATGAAGGTTCGCCCCACGTAGCGGTTCTTGACGAAACCCTCGCGGTACGGTCGGCCCAGCTTGTGCGCCAGTTGCATGGCCGACGGACGGCTGGATTCAGGAATGGGAATGACCACGTCGATCTCGCTGGGCGGCAGCACCGAGATCACCCGCTGCGCCAGCGTTTCGCCCATGCGCAAACGGGCGCGGTAGACCGACACGCCATCGAGCGCGGAGTCTGGGCGGGCCAGATAAACGTACTCGAAGATGCAGGGATTGCGCTGCGGCTCGGCCGCGCACTGCTCGCTGTGCAGCCGACCTTGTAGATCAACGAAAATCGCCTCGCCCGGCGCGATGTCGCGCTCGAATTTGTAGCCCGTGCCTTCCAGCGCGACCGACTCGCTCGCCACCATGACCTCGCCGCCCTCGCCCGCCGTACCGAAGCACAAGGGGCGAATGCCGAAGGGGTCGCGAAAAGCCAGCAGGCCGTGCCCGGCAATCAGCGCCACCACGGCGTACGAACCGCGCAAGCGCAGGTGCACCGCGCGAACCGCTGCGAAAATATCGTCGACTGAGAGCGGCAACCCGTGCGTGCGGCGCTCGATCTCGTGTGCCAGCACGTTGATCAGCACCTCGGTGTCCGACTCGGTGTTGATGTGGCGGTGATCGACGTTGAACAGCTCACGCTTGAGCGCCACCGCGTTGATCAGATTGCCGTTGTGCGCCAGCACCAGACCAAACGGCGCGTTGACGTAGAACGGCTGCGCCTCTTCCTCGCTCTCGGCGTTGCCCGCGGTCGGATAGCGCACCTGGCCGATACCGTAATCGCCCGGCAGCGCGCGCATATTGCGGGTACGAAACACATCGCGCACCATGCCGCGCGCCTTGTGCATATAGAGCTTGGAGCCCGAGCCGGTGACGATGCCCGCAGCGTCCTGGCCCCGATGCTGCAACAGCAGCAGCGCGTCGTACAGAAGCTGGTTCACGGGTTGCTGCGAAATGACGCCGACGATGCCGCACATGGGAGTGGTCTTTCAGGAAACGAGGGGAGAGCCAAACACTTCAGCCTTGCGGCAAATGGGTGACGAAAGCCGCGGGCAGCCAGGGGCGAATGACCAGCAACAAAGACTGCGCCGGCGGAATGAGTACCGCCGTTTTCCACATGGCGCTCTGCGCCAGCGCCGTCTGCGCGCCGAGGGCGACGAGCAACAACGACAAGGCCACGCCCTTCACCAGACCGATCAGCGCGCCCATGCTGCGATCAAAAATACCCAGGCCGCTTGCACGCAACAGCAAACGCAGCACCGAGGCGAGTATGCCCGCACTCAGCACCACGACAATGAAACACATCGCATAGGCTGCCAGCAAACGCATATCGATATTGTCGATGGCCTGCAAATACCTTGCACCCAGACTGGGTGCGAAGTGCGCCGCGAACCAGATGCCCCCGATCCATCCCAGCAGGGTGACGATTTCATACACCGCGCCGCGCAGCAGGCTGATCAGCGCGCTCAACCCCACCACGACGAGTAAGAACCAGTCCAGCGGACTCACAGCGTCAGCACCGCACCGCCCAGACCCAGCGCCTGCAGTTTGTGCAAGGCACGCTCGGCTTCATCGCGCGTGGCAAAGGGGCCAATGCGCACCCGAACCCGCTTGCCCTGCGCGGTATCGACCACCTGGGTATAGGTCTTGAGTCCGGCTTTTTCAATTTTGGTCCGCACGGACTGGGCGGCATGCGGGTCGGCAAACGCGCCTGCCTGCACCACAAATCGCGCCTTCGATGGGGCTGCGTCTTCCTGCGCCGCGTGCTTCTTATTCGCCAGCGCCGCCTCGGCCTGTGCGGTGGAAATCTGGTCGGGCGATTTGCCTTCGAGCGCCGCAAGGGCCTGGCGCGCGCTGGCCAACTTTCGGGCCTCCTCGGGTGTCGGGGCGGGCGGCTTGGGTGCTGGTGGGGGCGCGACCGGCTCCACCTGCTGCACCGGACTGGGTTTGGGTGCTGCGGGTGTTGGCGGGGGCGCCGGTTTCGAGACCACCTCCGGCTCGGGCGGAACTGGCGCGGGGGCCGCAGCCACAGCGCTCGCCGCATGCGCCACGGCCGCGCGTTCGCCCGAGGGCACGGCCACGCTGGACGCCGCGGGCAGCATGGGCGCGGAAGCGGGCACCGCCAGGCCCGGCGCCTTGCTCTGCGAAGGAATATCGAGCGCGATGTTCGACGGCACCGGTTTGGGCTTGGAGTCGAACACCAGCGGAAACACGATCACCCCCAGCAGCACCAGCGCCACGGCGCCAATCAGCCGCCGACGCGCGCGCGCTCGCAGACTGTCCTGGCTTTGCGAATCGGAATCATCGCCTCTGGAGGAGCGACGGGCGGAATTACGGGGAGCGCCAAAGGTCATTGCGGGGAGGAATCGAGATGCTTGCCGTGAAGTCGGGGCAGCCCCTCCTGCATCACACCGCCCACGGTGTAGAAGGAGCCGAACACCACGATTCTATCGGCCAGCTCCACGGCGGCGGCCGCTGCGCGCAGCGCCTGCAACGGGTCTGGGTGCTGGGCGATGCGGGCGTCTGGCTTCAAGGCGAGCAGGTGAGCCGCCACCTCTTTTGCCAGGGCGGCGCGCGGCGTCGGCAGATCGCACAGATGCCAGACGTCGATCAGCGGCAACATGCGGTGCAACATGCCGGGGATGTCTTTGTCGGCCATGGCGCCAAACACCGCATGGGTGACGGGAAAGTAGCCCATGCTGTCGAGATTCTCTGCCAGTACGGCGATGGCGTGCGGGTTGTGACCCACATCGAGCACCAGCGTGGGCTGCCCCGCCAGCACCTGAAAGCGCCCGGGCAGCTCGGCACGGGCGAAGCCTTCGCGCACCGCCTGCGCCGCCACCGGCAGGACGGCCTGCAAGGCCTCCAGCGCGGCGAGCACGCCGCTGGCGTTGAGCAGCTGATTGGCGCCGCGCAGCGCTGGAAAAGCCAGGCTGTGCCGACGCTGCGCGCGCCCCTGCCAGCCCCATTGCTGCGGCAGGTGGGTGTAGTGAAAGTCGCGGCCGGCCAACCACAGATCGGTGCCAATGTCCTCAGCGTGAGCCAGCACCGACGTCGGCGCCTGCGGGTCGCTGACGATGGCGGGCTTCGCGGCCCGCATGATGCCCGCTTTCTCGCGGCCGATGGACTCCCGGTCCGTGCCGAGAAACTCCATGTGATCGAGGTCGATGCTGGTGATGATGGCACAGTCGGTGTCGATGACGTTCACCGCATCGAGCCGCCCGCCCAGCCCGACTTCGAGAATGACGGCGTCGAGCCGCTGGCTGGCGAGCAGCGACAGTATGGCCAGAGTGGTGAACTCGAAATAGCTCAGACTCACCGCCGCGCCGCCCTCGCCTGCGGTCAGCCGGGCCTGCTCGACAGCGGCGAAATGCGGCAGCAAGTCCTGCGCATCCACCGACTGCCCTGCGATGCGGCAGCGTTCCTCGAAATGCACCAGATGCGGCGAGGTGTAGACGCCCACGCGGTAGCCCGCCGCCATGAGAATGGCTTCGAGCATGGCGCAGGTCGAGCCCTTGCCATTGGTGCCGGCCACGGTGATGACCGGGCAGTTGAATTGCAACTGCATGGCGGCGCACACCGCCTGCACGCGCTGCAGCCCCATGTCGATCACGCGGGCATGCAGCGACTCGGCGTGGGCTAGCCAGCCGTCCAGAGTGTGGGGTGTGGGAGACATGCGCAAGGCCCGGCGCCCGCGGCTGCGAACGACGGGAAAGTCTGAGGAAATCAGGAAGCGATCGCGTCGGCAGGCTGACGCAGCAGCATGGCCAGCATTTGCGCGAGTTCGCCGCGCAGTTCACGACGATCGACGATACGGTCAACCGCGCCCTTTTGCAGCAGAAACTCAGCGCGCTGGAAACCCTCGGGCAGCTTTTCGCGCACGGTATTTTCGATCACCCGCGGGCCGGCAAAACCGATCAGCGCCTTGGGTTCGGCGAGAACCACATCGCCGATGAAAGCAAAACTGGCCGACACGCCGCCCATGGTCGGGTCGGTCAGCACGCTGATGAACGGCAGCCCGGCTGCGCTGAGTTGGGTGAGCGCGGCATTGGTCTTGGCCATTTGCATGAGGCTGAGCAGCCCTTCCTGCATGCGTGCGCCACCCGTGGCGGTGAAACAGATGAACGGCACTTTCTGCTCGATGGCCGCCTGCACCCCGCGCACAAAACGCTCGCCGACGACCGACCCCATGGAGCCGCCCATGAACTCGAACTCGAAGCAGGCCACCACCACCGGCAGGGTCTGAATGGCGCCGCCCATGACGACCAGAGCGTCAGTCTCCTGCGTGTTCTCCAGCGCCTCCTTGAGACGGTCGGGATACTTGCGGCTGTCCTTGAATTTGAGCGGATCGATGGGCAGGACTTCCTGCCCGATTTCGAACCGGCCTTCGGGGTCGAGCAAGGCGTCGAGCCGCGCACGCGCGCCGATGCGCATGTGGTGGCTGCACTTCGGGCAGACGTTCTGGTTGAGCTCCAGATCCGACTTGTAAAGCACGGTTTCGCAAGAGGGACATTTGATCCAAAGTCCCTCGGGCACCTGGCGCCGATCCTGCGGGCTGGTCTGCTGAATCTTGGGGGGGAGGAGCTTTTCCAGCCAACTCATGTCTGTTTCTCCTTAGGCGTCGAGCGCCTGGCGAATGTCTTGGATGAAACCGCGCGCCACGGCCGCAGCTTGCTCTGCAGGCTGCGCCTCCATCAGCTCGATCAGACGCGAACCGATGACCACGGCATCGGCCAGCTGGCCGATCGCGCGCGCGGTCTGCGCATCGCGAATGCCAAATCCTACTCCCACGGGCACCTGCACATGGGCGCGGATGCGGGGCAGCATGGCCGCCACGGCGGAAGTGTCGAGATGGCCGGCGCCCGTCACCCCCTTGAGCGAGACGTAATAAACATAGCCGCTGGCGATGCGGCCCACATCGACCATGCGGGCGTCCGTGCTGGTGGGAGCGAGCAGAAAAATGGGGGCGATGTCTGCTGCCTTGAGCGCCGCGGCAAACGCCTCGCTCTCTGCAGGCGGGTAATCGACGATGAGCACGCCATCCACTCCGGCGGCCTTGGCCGCAGCCACAAAGGCCTCCACGCCGTAGCGCTCCACCGGGTTGGCGTAGCCCATCAGCACGACGGGAGTGACAGCATCCGTCTGGCGGAATTCGCGCACGAAATCCAGCACCTGGGGCAGGCCGACGCCTTTTGCGATGGCCCGCTCGGTTGCCCGCTGGATCACCGGGCCATCGGCCATGGGATCGGAAAACGGCACGCCGAGTTCGATTACATCGGCCCCGCCCTGCACCAGGGCGTGCATCACCTCAACGGTCACCGAGGGCGCGGGATCGCCTGCGGCGATGTAGGGAATGAGCGCCTTGCGGCCCTGGGCGCGAAGCTGGGCGAAGCGTTGGTCGATGCGGTTCATGTCGGTTCCGCGCGGCCGCCCCGAAGGAACCGACACCCCCTCGGGGGGAGATGAGCGCAGCGAGTCAGGGGGCTGTTTCATTTTGTGGCTCCAGGCTGGCGGGCGAACAGGGTGCCGAAGTTCACGCCTTCACGCTCGGCCACGGTGTTGATGTCTTTGTCGCCGCGCCCCGAGAGATTGACCAGGATGGTCTGGTCAGGACGCATTTGCGGCGCCAGCTTGATGGCATGCGCCAGAGCGTGGCTGGATTCCAGCGCCGGGATGATGCCTTCGACGCGGCACAACTCGTGGAAGGCGGCCAGCGCCTCGTCGTCGGTAATGCCGACGTACTCGGCGCGTCCGAGATCCTTGAGCCAGGCATGCTCGGGCCCGACGCCGGGGTAGTCGAGCCCGGCAGACACGGAATGCGTCTCGATGATCTGACCGTTGGCGTCCTGCAGCAGATAGGTGCGGTTGCCGTGAAGCACGCCCGGCGTGCCTGCAGATAGCGAGGCGGCATGCTTGCCCGTGTCCAGCCCCAGACCGGCAGCTTCAACCCCGATGAGCCGCACCGATTCATGCGCAATGTAGGGATAGAAAATGCCCATGGCGTTGCTGCCCCCGCCCACGGCGGCGATCACCGCATCGGGCTGGCGGCCGGTCATCTCGGGCATCTGCTCCAGGCATTCGTCGCCGATGACCCGCTGGAAGTCGCGCACCATCTGCGGGTAAGGATGCGGCCCGGCCACGGTGCCGATGATGTAGAAGGTGTTTTCCACATTCGTCACCCAGTCGCGCAGCGCTTCATTGAGCGCATCCTTGAGCGTCTTGCTTCCCGACTCGACCGGCACCACACGCGCACCCAGCAGATTCATGCGATAGACGTTGGGCGACTGGCGCTTGACGTCCTCGCTGCCCATATACACCACGCATTCCATGCCGTAACGCGCGGCAATGGTGGCTGTGGCCACGCCGTGCTGTCCCGCGCCGGTTTCAGCGATGACGCGCGGCTTGCCCATGCGGCGCGCCAGCATGGCCTGGCCGATGGTGTTGTTGATCTTGTGCGCGCCGGTGTGGTTGAGATCTTCGCGTTTGAGGTAGATGCGCGCACCGCCGAGTTTGTCGCTCAGGCGAGCGGCGTGATAGATGGGACTGGGACGGCCGACGAAGTGCTTGAGCTCGTAGCGGAATTCGGCCAGAAACTCCGGGTCGTTTTTGTAATGGTCGTAAGCCGCCTGGAGTTCTTCCAGCGCGTGGCTCAGGGTTTCGGCAATGAAGCTGCCGCCGTAGGGGCCAAAGTGACCGCTGGCATCGGGATAGGCATAGTCAAACATGGTGGGTTCTCGTCTGGCGCCGGGCAGAAAATGTGCCCGGGCGCGATCTACAGGTCTGCAGCGCGGACCGCGGCGATGAACTCGGCGATGCGCTGCGCGCTCTTGATGCCCTTGGACGCTTCGACGCCGGAACTGACGTCAACCGCCCACGGACGCACCTGCCGGATGGCATGCGTCACATTTGCAGCATGCAACCCACCAGACAAAACGAGGGGAAGCGCGACGTTTGCGGGAATGCGTGACCAATCGAAAACCTCGCCGCCGCCGCCGTATCCGGGCTGATCCGTGTCCAGAACGAGGGCGTGTGATGTGGAAAAACGAGTGGCGAAGTCTAACAAATCCAGCCCTTCGCGCATGCGCGCCGCGCGAATGTAGGGGTGGCGATAGCGGGTACAGTCTTGCGGCGTTTCATCGCCGTGGAACTGCAGCAGCGCGGGGCGCACCTGATCGATCACCTCTTCGACGAGGTCCGGTGCGGCATTCACGAACAGGGCGACAACCGAGACAAAGGGCGCAAGGCTGAGCGCGATGTCGCGCGCCTGCGTCACGGCGACGTTGCGCGGACTCGGCGGATAAAACACCAGGCCGATGGCATCTGCGCCGCTGTGAGCAGCCGCCAGCGCGTCTTCCACCCGGGTGATACCGCAGATTTTGATACGGGTTCGGTGGCGCAGGGGGGGCGAGAGCGGCAGGGGCGGCGTTTCGGACATCGGCGATCAGATCGTCAGGCCGATCTGGGTGGGGGGCGAGGGAAGGTTGAATTCTGCCGGGTAATCCGGGCCGAGGAAATAAAGCCCGTCGGCCATGAAGGTCGGCGCCGCCAGGCGGCGGTCGCGGCTAGCCAGCACTTCAGCGAGCCAACTCACCGGCTTGGAGCCATTGCCCACGGCCAGCAGGCTACCCACGATATTGCGCACCATGTGGTGCAGGAACGCGTTGGCGCGCAGGTCGAACACGAGGGTGTGACCATAACGCGCAATCTCAATCGCATGCAGCGTCTTGACCGGGCTCAGCGCCTGGCATTCGCTGGAGCGAAATGCGCTGAAATCATGCTCGCCGAGCAGACACTCCGCGGCGTCGTGCAAACGGTCGAGATCGAGCGGGCGATGCGTCCAGCCCACCCTCGCGTAATCGAGTGCCGGACGCACGGGATGGTTGCGCAGCACATAACGATAACGGCGCTGATAGGCGCTGCGGCGGGCGTCAAAAGTCTGTGGCAGATCGGTTCGCGCCCATTGCACCGCCATGTCGCGCGGCAGGAAGGCGTTGACCCCGCGCACCCAGGAGGATGCCTCACGCTGCAAAGGCGTATCGAGGTGCACCACCTGGCCGAGGGCATGCACACCGGCGTCGGTGCGTCCGGCGCAGACGGTACGGGTCGGCAAGCCCAGAAACTGCGCGAGTGCCCGCTCCAGAACATCCTGCACACCGCAGCCGCCCGGCTGACTCTGCCAGCCGCAGTACGACGTACCGCCGTAACTCAGACCCAGCGCAACTCGAAACGGAGCACGCCCGTCCTGCGGGCTGGAGGAGCCTGAGGACGAATCTGAGGACGAATCAGCGGCCAATCTTGTCCAGCATGTCCTGCGCGCGTTTCTTGAGTTGCGGGTCGCCTTCTGCAATCACCTCGCCCAGCAGGTTGCGAGCCGACTCGTTATCGCCGATGGCCATGCTTTCGGCCGCGAGCTCAAGGCGGAGATCAAGCGAAGGCTTGGACTCGCTGAACTGCGGCTCCAGCTTGGGCAGTTCGGTGTGCGATTCCTCGAGCGATTTGGCTTCGGTGTCTTGCAGGGAAATGCTGCTCAGATCGAAGTCGAGCGCGTTGTCATGAGCGGCAGCCTCCGCTGCCTTGGCACCCTCAACGGAGCCAAGCGTCGAGGCGGGTGCCCCAAAGTCTGACGGCATATTGAAATCCAGGCCGCCTGACATGAGGAAATCAGCATCCGCCGCTTTGCCGGACTCTTTTTCAGGCTCAGGCTGAGCACTGGCAGATTCCGATGGCGCCTCGATTTCGGGCAGAGCAGGCACGACTTGTGATGCCGCCGCCGTTGCAGGGGCAGGCTCGCCCATCGGCAAGCTCAAGTCCAGATCCAGATGCTCTGGCATAGGCGACTTTGCCGCGGCCGTGTCCACGCCAGAAAGCATTTCGGTGCTGGGCAAGGTTTGCGGAGTCAGCGCAGCCAAAGCGGTAGGAGTGGCCGCCGGAAACTCAGTCTGCGGCATGGTCGACGGCGCGCCCAGCGTGCTGGGCAGCACCGTGTTGTGATACAGCGGGTTGACCGGGTCGAGACTGCGACCGAGATCCTGCGCGCGTTTCCAGTCTTCGCCCACGCCCTGCGTCAGTGCAAAGAGTTCTGCCGCGCCAACTTCGAAGGAGCGGGAGTCCTTGCGTTTGGCATAGATTTCCAGCAGTTTGAGCCGTGCCGCCAGACGGTCGGGGTTGGTCTTGACGGCTTCCTTGAGGATTTCTTCGGCCTGCAGATCGCGGCCGTAGGCCAGATACACATCGGCCTCGGCGACCGGATCGACGTCATTGGTGTCGAGCTGGCTGGAGGAGAAGGTGGAGCTCATATTGCCATTGCGCGTATCGACGCGCTCACCACCCGTACCGCCAAAAAAGCTGTCAGCCACACTCATGCGACTGTCAAACACCGACACGTCACGCTGCGACTTTGCCGCCTTCTTGCGCTGCGCCAGCCAGGCGAGCAACAGCAGCAGAATCACCAAGGCGCCGCCCACGGGCAACAGCAAGGGATTGGAAAGCAGGCTGCTGAAGAAGCTCCCCTGCTCGACTGGGGCAGGTTTGACGACCTTCGGTGCCACCGGCGTCGGCGCAGGGGCGGATGCGGGCGCCGA
>NZ_JBYCKI010000052.1:0-17935 GCF_057473305.1 Thiomonas sp. TH-17 | reverse complement strand
GCGGTCACCGCCGGAACCTCGGAGGGCGGCCATTCCTCGCTGATATAAGCCACCGTCGCGGTGAACACGCCGGGAATGCACAAGCCCTCGATGGCCCGCCACACAAGCAGGCCGTGCAGCGAGGTGGCCGTGGCCGCCAGCAGGGTGGACAGCCCCAGCCCCGCAAGCGAGACCAGCAGCACCCGCTTGCGGCCAAAGCGGTCTGCCGCGATGCCTGAAAACGGCGCCGCCACCGCGACCGCCAGGGTGGTGAAGGTGATGGTCAGGCTGAGCTCGGCCACGCTGGCGTGGAACACCGACTGCAGGCTGGGCAGCAGCCCCTGCGTGACGTACATGGTGAAAAACGCGCACATGCCCGCCGCCGTGACGGCGGCGCGGCGCAGCCACTCGGGCGGGCCTGCGGCATCCTGAAGCGTCGGGGACAAGGCGGTGGTGGACATGGGCGGGATGATTCGGAGGCGATACGGCGAAGACCAGCAGGCCTTCTTTGATCAAAGCTTAAGTCCGTCTTTTTGATATGTGAAATATCATTTTCTAAAACTCTGATCTGTTTTGGATATGGACTTGCGCCATCTGCGCTACTTCGTCGCCGTTGCCGAAGAGCGCCATTTCACCCGGGCCGCGCAGCGCCTGCATGTCTCGCAACCGCCGCTAAGCCAGCAGATCCAGGCGCTGGAAGCCGAGCTCGGCGTGCCCTTGTTCACCCGTGGGCGCGGCGGAGTGCAGCGCACGGCCGCAGGCGACGCGCTGCTGCCGCTGGCGCGCAGCATTCTCGACGCGGTGGAACACGCCATTGCGCAGACCCGTCAGGTCGGCCGCGGCGAGACCGGCAGGCTGGCCGTGGGCTTTGCCGGCTCGATGCCCTTCACCGATGTGATGCCCCGGCTGCTGCGCGACTTTCGCGCCGCCTGGCCGCAGGTCGCGCTCGATCTGCGCGAGCAGCCTTCGCAATCGCAGATCGACGACCTGCTCGCGCACCGCCTCGATCTGGGTTTCATCCGCACCACGCAGCTGATGCACAACCCCCGACTGTCCACACTGGTAGTGCAGCGCGAACCCTTGCTGGCCGCTCTGCATGCCGACCACCCCCTGGCCGCGAGAGCCAGTCTGCGCCTGAACGATCTGCGCGATCAACCCTTTGTGATCTACAGCGCCAGCCTGGGCGCGGGTCTGCGCGAGCAGACGCTGGCGCTGTGCACCCAGGCCGGTTTCAGCCCGCACATCGCACAGGAAGTGCACGAAATGCCCACTCTCATCGGACTGATCTCGGCCGGATTGGGCGTGGGCATCGTCGCCGCCTCGATGCAGCGCGCCCAGTTGCCCTGGGTCGCCTACCGGCCGCTGGCCGATGTGCAGGCCAGCACCGAGGTGCTCTTGGTGTGGCGGCGCGATGACCCGCAGCCGCCGCTGCGCAACTTCATTGCGCAGGCGAAGGCGCTGTTGCCGCAGGCTGCATCTGCGCCCGCAAATCCTGACTGAACTGACGCAGCCAGTCCTTGACCGCGCGCTCGTTTGCCAGCCCCATGCGCATGAGAATCTTTTGCCCGGCCGGTGCGGCTTCAAGTGCCGGGTCGGCATAGGTGTAAAGCACCTTGGGCTGACGCAGCAGCACCGCCCCCTGCGGTTCGGGCGCCTGCAGCAGATTGGCGATCACAGCCAGCAGACGGTCGTTGAACGCGCTTTTGGGATGCCCCAGCTCCCGCCAAGCCTGCTCGCACAACGGGTAGAGCTGCACATAAAGCCGCGCGGCGCGCTGCGGCGAAATGGCGGTGAGAATCTGCACATAGGGCGCATAGCGACGGGCGTTATCCGGCGCGATGGTCAGATTGCTGCCCTGCCCCGTGGTGCGCAGCGCGCCGGGTACGGGACGCACCGGCCAGACCTGCAGCGGCACGGCCTGCCGCGTCAGGTTGTCCACCGTGGCGACGAAGTGCAGGATGAGATGGCGCGGCACCAGCCACGCCATACCCGGCTTGCCGAGCAAGGCGCCGAGTTCACCCCGCACCGCCGCATCGCTGTTGTGCAAGGCGGGCAGCGATGCCGTGCTGGCGGGCAATTGCAGCGGCGCCGACGCAGCAGAGGCCGCAGGCTGGGGCGCACTGCTGGGCGCGGCGGGCACGCTGCCTGCCTTTGCCGGGGCGGAGGCTGCCGTGGGCACAGCGGCGGTATGGCCCATCCAGGCCTGGGTCCACTGTTGCAGACGCTCGCGGTTGGCATAGCCCAGTACGGCCAGCGCCACAATCAACAGCACCGCCACCAACCAGCCCACGCGGCGTGGCGGCGGTGGACGCAAGGGATCGTTGGATGGGTCAGACTGCGGCATGGCGACCTCCGGAAAAACGTGCAGCCGCAGTATGCCAGCATGCGGCGGAATCAGGTTTTACCGCCAGGCTTTACCGCCGGGTTCAACCCAGATTGTTCATGAGGACACGGGATGATGGCGCGGCGGGTTGGGGAGGGATTTGGCCCTGCGCGACAAGCCCATAGCCCAAGCTATGGGCGCGAAGCGCGGGGCCAAAGACGCCCCAAACCGCCCGCCAGCGCCCGTGTAGGGGCGAAGCCCCGCCTCATGGACAATCAGGGTCAAAGCACCAGCAGGGCGCGAAAATCGTTGACGTTGGTGTAGGTCGGCCCGGTCACCAGCAGATCACCCGTGGCGGCGAACAGGGTGTAGGCGTCGTGGCCATCGAGAAACGCGCGAGGCTTCAGACCGGCGGCGCGGGCGCGGATGAGGGTGTCGGGCGTGATCCAGGCGCCGGCGTTGTCTTCACTGCCGTCGATGCCGTCGGTATCTCCGGCCAGTGCCCAGACGCCGGCCTCGCCATCGAGGGCCAGTGCCAGGGCGAGCAGAAACTCGGTGCCGCGCCCGCCCTTGCCGTGAGAGTTGCCCTTGGCCACGCTCACCGTGGTTTCGCCGCCGGAGAGGATGACGCAGGGCTTGGCGAAGGGCGTGCCGTGACGCGCCACACTGCGCGCCAGCGCGGCGTGCGCCTGGGCGATGTCGCGCGACTCGCCCTCCATGTCGTCGGCCAGGATGTACGCAGGCAAGCCCGCCTGGCGGCAAGCCTCGGCCGCGGCTTGCAGCATTTGCCTGGGCGTGGCGATCATCTCGACCCGGTTGCCGCTGAACACCGCATCGCCCGGCTTGGGCGTTTCGAGCGCGCCGCTTTGCAGTCCGGCGCGGATGCTCTCGGGTATGCCGATGCCATAGCGATCGATGATGGCCAGCGCCTGCGCGCAGGTGCTTGGGTCGGGCACGGTGGGGCCGCTGGCGATGACGTCCGGATCGTCGCCCGGCACGTCGGAAATCAGCAGGGTAAGTACCTGCGCCGGCGCGCACGCCGCGGCAAGCCGCCCGCCCTTGATCGCCGAGAGGTGCTTGCGCACACAGTTCATCTCGCCAATGGTGGCGCCGCTCATCAACAGCTCGCGGTTGATGCGCTGTTTGTCGGCAAGGCTCAGCCCCTCGGTCGGCAGGGGCAGCAGCGCCGAACCGCCGCCGGAGATGAGGCAGATGACGAGATCGTCCGCGGTGAGCCCCTGGGTGAGCGCCAGCATGCGCCGCGCGGCCGCCTCGCCCGCGGCATCGGGCACGGGATGGGCGGTCTCGACCAGTTCGATGCGGCCCTGCCTGCCGCGCAGCGCAGGCGGCACGTAGCCGTAGCGCGTGACGACCAGGCCAGAAACGGGCGCCTCCTGCGGCCATAGAGCGTCGAGTGCCTCGACCATGGCGCCGCTGGCCTTGCCCGCGCCGATGACCAGAGTACGGCCCCTGGGCGGCGGCGGCAGAAACGGCGCCATGACCTCGCGCGGCTGCGCGCGAGCCACGGCCACGTCGAACAGGGCGCGCAGAAACGCGACGGGCTGGGCGGCGGCGCTGGGCAGGGTCATCGCACGACTCGCGGATCAGGCTTCCGGCGCAATGGTGTGGTGGCTCATCAGCTCCACTGCGCGGCACAGCGCGGAGTGATCGAGCCCGTCCATGCCGTTGGCGGCGCAGGCCGACATGAGTTGCTGCGCCACGGCGGTATTGGGCAGCGCGACGCCGAGTTGTTTCGCGCCCGACAGTGCCAGGTTCAGGTCTTTCTGGTGCAGGTTGATGCGGAAGCCCGGCTGGAAGGTGCGCTTGACCATGCGCTCGCCGTGCACTTCGAGAATGCGTGACGCCGCGAAGCCGCCCATCAGCGCCTGACGCACCTTGGCCGGGTCGGCCCCGGCCTTGCTGGCGAACAGCAACGCCTCGGCCACGGCCTGGATGTTGAGCGCGACGATGATCTGGTTGGCCACCTTGCAGGTTTGGCCATCGCCATTGCCGCCGACCAGGGTGATGTTCTTGCCCATGAGCTTGAACAGGGGCTCGACCTTGTCGAACACGTCCTGCTTGCCGCCGACCATGATGGTCAGGCTCGCGGCCTTGGCGCCGACCTCGCCGCCGGAGACCGGCGCGTCGAGATATTCGCAGCCCAGGGCGTTGATCTGCTGGGCGAAGGCCTTGGTTTCCATCGGTCCGATGGAACTCATGTCGACCACGATCTTGCCCGGCGTCAGCCCCTGTGCCACGCCGTCATCGGCGAACAGCACCTTCTGCACATCGGGCGTGTCGGGCACCATGGTGAAAATGATGTCGGCCTTCTGCGCCACTTCGGCATTGCTGGCGCAAGGCTTCGCACCCGCGTCGAGCAGGGCTTGCGGCACTTTGCTGCGGCTGTGAACGTACAGCGTGTGCCCGCCAGCGAGCAGATGCCCCGCCATGGGCGTGCCCATGATGCCCAGTCCGATGAATCCCAGTGTTGCCATGTCGATCTCCGTTTTGTTGTGAACGTGTGTCTGTTTTATAGCGCGGCCAGCCAGCCCAGCCCAGCGGTGGTCGTAGTCTTGGGCTTGTATTCGCAGCCGATGTGGCCGGTGTAGCCGATACGGTCGAGATGCTGGAACAGGAAGGCGTAGTTGATCTCGCCCGTGCCCGGTTCAAAGCGCCCGGGGTTGTCGGCCAGCTGGATGTGGGCGATACGCGGCAGGTGCTTTTGCATCGTCGCGGCCAGCTCGCCTTCCATGCGCTGCATGTGATAGATGTCGTACTGCAGGAACAGGTTGTCGCTACCCACCTCGTCCATGAGGGCCAGCGCCTGCGCCGTGCCGTGCAGGTAAAAACCGGGAATGTCGAAGGTGTTGATCGGCTCGATCAGCAGACGGATGCCGTGGGCGCCAAGTTGCCCCGCGGCGTAACGCAGGTTCTCGACGAAGGTGGCCCGCAGCACGGCAGGATCGGCGCCCGCCGGGGCCTTGCCCGCCAGACAGTTGACTTGGGTGACGCCCAGCGCAGTGGCGTATTCGATGGCCTTGGCCACGCCCTCGCGGAATTCATTCACCCGGTCGGGCAGGCAGGCGATGCCGCGCTCGCCCGCATCCCAGTCGCCCGCGGGCAGGTTGTGCAGCACGATCTGCACCCCGGCTTCCAGCGCGGCGTTGCGCACCTGCTGCGCGGTGTGGGCGTAGGGAAAGAGGAATTCCACCGCCTTGAAACCGGCTTTGGCGGCGGCTTCGAAACGGTCGATGAAGGGCTCTTCGGTGAAGAGCATGGTGAGGTTGGCGGCAAATTGGGGCATGGTTCAGGCCTCTGCAGGAACGAGATCAATCACAGGATCGAATTCGGTGATGGCGTCAATTTCACCACCCATGGCGATGTTCGTCACGCGCTCGAGAATGATCTCGACCACCACGGGCACGGCAAACTCCTTCATCAACTGCCGCGCCTGCGCCAGCGCAGGCTGAATCTGGTTGGGGTCGAACACGCGAATGGCCTTGCAGCCCAGCCCTTCGGTCACCTTGACGAAGTCGATACCGTAACCGCTGACTTCGGGCGAGTTGACGTTGTCAAACGAGAGTTGCACGCAGAAGTCCATATCGAACTGGCGCTGGCCCTGGCGGATCAAGCCAAGATAGGAGTTGTTCACCACGATGTGGATGTAGGGCAGCTTGAACTGCGCGCCCACTGCCAGTTCCTCGATGAGAAACTGGAAGTCGTAGTCGCCGGAAATGGCCACCACGTCCGCGGTCGGATCGGCCACGCGCACGCCCAGTGCGGCGGGCATGGTCCAGCCCAGCGGGCCCGCCTGGCCGGCGTTGATCCAGTGGCGCGGCTTCTCCACCTTGAGCAACTGCGCCGCGGCGATTTGCGACAGGCCGATGGTGGTGACGTAGCGCGTGTTGGCGTCGAAAAACTCGACCATCTCCTTGTAAACGCGGTGGGGCTTGATGGGGATCTGGCCGTAGTCCCACTTGCGCAACATCGTTTGCACCCGCTCGCGGCAGGCCCCCGCCCAGGCGCTGCGGTCTTTGAGTTTGCCCGCCGCCTTGCGCTCGCGCGCCACCGAGATGAACAGTTCGAGCGCCGCCTTCGCATCGGAGGTGATGCCGTAATCGGGCATGAACACCCGGCCGATCTGCGTGGGCTCGATGTCCACGTGCAGAATCTTTCGGCCCTTGGCATACACCTCGGGCGAGCCGGTGTGGCGGTTGGCCCAGCGGTTGCCGATGCCCAGCACCAGGTCGGAAGCCAGCAGGTTGGCATTGCCGCCACGGTGCGAGGTTTGCAGGCCGACCATGCCCGCCATCAGCGGATGGCTGTCGCCAATGGCGCCCCAACCCATCAGAGTGGGAATCACCGGCACGCCGGTCAGCTCGGCGAACTGCACCAGCAGATCGGTCGCGTCGGCATTGATCACGCCGCCGCCGGCGACGATCAGCGGGCGCTCGGCCGCTTCGAGCATGTCCAGCGCCTTCTCGATCTGTGCCTTGGTCGCCGTGGGCTTGTAGACCGCCAGCGGCGCGTAAGTGTCGGCGTCGAACTCGATTTCGGCGAGCTGCACGTCCAGCGGCAAGTCGATCAGCACCGGCCCCGGACGGCCCGAGCGCATCACATGGAACGCCTGCTGAAACACTTGCGGCACCAGCGCGGGCTCGCGCACGGTGACCGCCCACTTGCACACCGGCTTGGCAATGGACTCGATGTCCACCGCCTGAAAGTCTTCCTTGTACAGCCGCGCGCGCGGCGCCTGGCCGGTGATGCACAGAATGGGAATGGAGTCGGCGATGGCCGAATACAGCCCGGTGATCATGTCGGTGCCCGCCGGCCCGGAGGTGCCAATGCACACACCAATATGGCCCGGCGCGGTGCGGGTGTAGCCCTCGGCCATGTGCGACGCCGCCTCGACGTGCCGCGCCAGCACATGCGCGATGTGACCGTTCTTGCGCAGCGCGGAATAAAGGGGGTTGATCGCCGCACCCGGCACGCCGAAGGCCTGATGCACACCTTCTTTTTCGAGCACTAAAACTGCGGCATCCACCGCACGCATTCTGGCCATGATTCCCTCTCCTCGTTGGGGCGCCCGGCGAACTATGCAGGGCATTTCAGACCATCAGTCTATTGACTGGATGACGGGATGTGAATAGAAGCAGAAAGCGAAAGATTCAGCACTTTTCAATGACCAATCAACTTCCGGAGCCGGCGCCCTGCTCACCCGGCATCACCCGGCGCACCAGAAAGTAAGTGATGCCCACCGCCACGACCGCCGCAGTGATCAGGCCGTAGGTCCAGGCCCAGTTCTGCAACTGCCCCTGGCTCTCGACCGGAATGATGATGAGCTGACGCAACAGGGTGATGAGCGCGGCCTCGATGAACACCAGCACCGAAAAATTGCCGGTGCGCATGTAACGGATTTCGGCGGAAATCAGCGACGACAGCACCCAGAGGATGAACAGATTGCCCAGGGCGTGCAAAAAACCCTGCGCCACCGCGCCGGAACGCACGGTCTGCACCACGTCCTGCCCGAACTGCCAGATCAGCAACAGGCTGGCCACGAGCAGCACGATGGCCATGAACACATGAAGCAGCTTGTTGGTCTGCTCCATGAGCGATTCGAACCACTTATAGCCCACCATGTGGCGCTCCTGTCTGGTTCACTCGCGCGGCTCGCTCCACAGCTTGCCGCCGGTGGCCCAGTGCGACTTGGGCACCTCGTTGAGGATGATGTCCACTGCGTCGGGCGAACACTTGAGGGTGTCGACCACGGCCTGCGTGATGTTCTGGACGAGTTGTTTTTTCACCTCGGGGCTGCGGCCCTCGAAGAGGTCGATTCGGATGGCGGGCATGGGTTCTCCTGCGGTTCAGTGAAAAAACAAAGCTTACTTCGCCGACTTGTGTTTGCGCCGCGCCTTGACGCCGTCGGCCAGCACCTGCATCAGCTCGACCGAATCGTCCCACGGCAGACAGGCGTCAGTGATGCTCTGGCCGTAGGTGAGCTGGGACGGATCGTCCTTGCCTGCGGTGAATTTCTGCGCCCCGCCGTGCAGATGGCTCTCGGCCATGACGCCGAAAATGCAGCGCTCACCCGCGCCCAGTTGCGCGGCGATGTCGCGCGCCACGTCGAGCTGGCGCATGTGCTGCTTGGCGCTGTTGGCATGCGAGCAGTCAATCATCAGGCGGCAGTCGAGCTTGGCCTCTTCGAGTGCGGCGCAGGCTTCGCGCACGCTGGCGGCGTCGTAGTTGGGCGTCTTGCCGCCACGCAAAATGACGTGGGTATCTTTATTGCCACGGGTCTGCACGATGGCCACCTGCCCGTTTTTATGCACGGACAAAAAGGAGTGCGGCCGACGCGCGGCGTGAATCGCGTCGATCGCGATGCGCAGGCTGCCGTCGGTGCCATTCTTGAAGCCGATCGGCGCCGACAACCCCGAAGCCAGCTCGCGGTGCACCTGGCTCTCGGTGGTGCGCGCGCCAATGGCACCCCACGAGATGAGATCGGCGATGTACTGCGGCGAAATCACGTCGAGGAATTCGCTGCCCGCAGGCACGCCCAGGCGATTGATGTCGATCAGCACCTCGCGGGCGATGCGCAGGCCCTCGTCGATGCGAAAACTCTCGTCCAGATACGGATCGTTGATCAGCCCCTTCCAGCCCACCGTCGTGCGCGGCTTCTCGAAATACACCCGCATGACGATTTCCAGCTCGCCCGCATGCTGTTTGCGCAGCACCGCCAGCCGCTGGGCGTAGTCGAGCGCGGCCTTGGGGTCGTGAATGGAACAGGGGCCGATGATGAGCAACAGCCGGTCGTCCTCGCCATGGATGATGCGATGCAGGGCATGGCGGGTGTCGCTCACCAGCGTTTCCACCGGTGTGTCGGCGATGGGAAAGAAGCGGATGAGATGCTCCGGCGGCGGCAGAGGCACGATGTGCTTGATGCGGGCGTTGTCGGTGCGGGAGGTCTTGTCCTCCTGCGGTTTGTGCAAAGACTCTGCGGCGGATTTGGACTGCATCGGAAGCTCTCCTGCGGGCATGGTGGGCATGGAAGCCGCTAAAGGCGCGGCGGATTCACGGACTGCGGATAGATCGAACATGGGACTTTTCGCCACCCGACGGCCGAAAAAAAACCGCCGGGCTTTGCCGGCGGTTTTCGAGGATTTGTGGGCTGCGTTATTCAGTCGCGCTTCAGCCTCTCCCTCCGCCGGTGCGGTGCGAGAAATACCAAAAACCAAAAAAGTAGAAACGGTTTGAGGTCATGGCGCGGTTGTTGCGGTTAGCGTCTGAAGGTTTTGATTGAAGCAGAACGGGCGCCTGCTGGCAAGCGTGCGCGTTTTGTCGCCTCAAAATGGTTTCGCACTTTGTCGCAGCGCAACAGCGCCTGCGGCAGCATCGGAACCCCGCGGCGCAACACTTATCTCCTCTCTATGATGCTCAACTTTCGCCTGGACGCGACTCCGGGCGTCGAAAATCTCCGCCGTTCAACTCATGCCCGCCACACCCAAAACCTCCCGATTTCCCTGGCAGCGCCTGCTTTGGGTGCTGCTCGCGCTGGCCATTGCGGCTGCCGTGCTGTGGTGGCGCAGCCGTCCGCCGGAAGTCTCTGGCTACAAGATCGAAACCCGCAATCTGGTGCAAAACGTGGTGGCCACCGGCTATGTGATCACCCCTTCCAGAGTGCAGGTGGCGAGCGAAATCACCGGCACGGTGGTGAAGCGGCTGGTCGATCGTGGCGAGCACGTCAAAGCCGGGCAGGTCTTGCTCGAACTGCGCGCCGACCAGACTTCGGCCCAGCTCGAACAGGCGCGCGCCGCCTTGCGTCAGTTGGTCGAACAGTCGCGCCCGCAGGCTGCCGCCGCGCTGGCGCAGGCCAAGGTGCAGGTCGAGCAGGCCGAGCGCGACCTCAAGCGCGCGCAGGGGGTGTTCGACGCGGGAGGCGGCTCGGCGCAGCAACTCGAACAGGCGCAGACCGCCCTGCGCAACGCCCGCCAGCAGCGCGACAGCGCCCAGGCGGCTTACAACGCCGTGGCGCCCGGCGGCGCACAACAGCGCGTGCTCGAAGCCGCGCTCAATGCCGCCAGCGCGGTGAATGCGCGCAATGTGGTGCGCGCCGGGGTGTCGGGCGTGGTGCTGGCGCGCAATGTGGAAGTGGGCGATACGGTCACGCCCGGCCAGCCGCTTTTCACTCTGGCGATGGACGGCGCCACCGAAATTCTGTTGCCCGTCAACGAGCAGAGCATCGGCAATCTGCAACTTGGTCAGCAGGCAAGCTGCGTTGCGGACGCCTATCCCGACCGCAGTTTTGCGGCGCAGGTGAGCTTTCTCGCGCCGCAGGTCGACCGCACGACCGGCACGCTGGAAGTGCGCCTGCGCGTGCCTACCCCGCCGGTCTGGCTCAAGCAGGACATGACCGTGTCGGCCGACATCATCACCGCGCAGCGAAGCAACACGCTGGTCGTACCCAACGAGGCCTTGCGCCGCATCGACGGCGACCAGGCCACGGTGCTGGTGCTGCGGGGTGGCCGGGCCGAGGCGCAACAGGTCAAGCTCGGGCTGCGCGGGCTCACGCTCACGCAGATCGTCTCCGGGCTGTCGTCGGGAGAGTCGGTCATCGGCGGCGCCAGCGTGAAACCCGGCGAGCGCGTGCAACTGCAACTCCTGCCCCTGCCCGCCGCGGCCGCAAGCGGTGCGGCTTCGGGCAACGACCTGCCTATGCCGGGCCGCTGAACCTCGCGCCCCTGAATCCATGCGCCTGTCCTGGAATATCGCGCTGCAATTCCTGCGGGATGGGCGCGCGCAATCGCTGCTCATTCTCATCGGCATCGCCGTGGGCTCGGCGGTGATCGTGTTCATCACCGCCCTGGTCACCGGCCTGCAAGGCAATATCGTCAACCGCACGCTGGGCAGCCAGCCGCAGATCGTGGTGAAGGCGCCCGATCTGGTGCCGCTGACCCCGCCGCCCGCGTCCGACACCACCTATTTGTCGCGCATCGACCCGCGACCGCAGCGCCTGCGCGGCATCGACAATGCCGCCGCGGTGCTGCATGCCATCCGCACCATGCCCGACGTGAAAGCGGCAACCCCCGTGGTATCGGGCCCGGCCTTTGCCCAGCGCGGCAATGCGGTGCGCGCGGTGGCCATCCTCGGCATCGAGCCGTCGAGCTATGTGCGCATCATTCCGATTGACACCGATATCGTCGCCGGGCAGTTCGCGGTGGGCGCGGAAAAAATTCTCATCGGCTCGCGGCTCGCCTCCGATCTCGGTCTGTCGATCGGCGACACCCTGCGACTCACCGGCCCCTCGGGCCAGGCGCAGGCCTATCGCGTGGCGGGCATTTTCACCATCGGCGTGCGCGATGTGGACGAGCGCCAGATCTATCTCGGACTGCAGCAGGCGCAAACGCTGCTGGGCCTGCCCGGCTCCATCACCGAAATCGACCTGAGCGTGCACGACCTGTTCAGCGCCCAGGCCATCGCCGCGCGCATTGCCCGCACCTTCGACGTCAAGGCCGAGAGCTGGATGACCACCAACAGCCAGCTGCTCAATGCGCTGCGCTCGCAGTCGCTCTCCACCAACATCATCCGCCTGTCCATTGCGCTGTCGGTGGCGTTGGGCATCGCCAGCGTGCTGGCGGTCAGCGTGGTGCAGCGCACGCGCGAAATCGGCATCCTGCGCGCCATGGGCGCCACCCGGCTGCGCATGATGTCGGTGTTTCTCATTCAGGGCGGCGTGCTCGGCCTGATCGGCTCCACCATCGGCGCCCTGCTCGGCGTGAGTCTGGTTTACGTCTTCAACACCTCGGGGCCGCGACTGTTTCCGGTCACCATCAGCCCGTGGCTGGTGCCGCAGGCCATGCTGATCGCCACATTGGCGGGCATCATCGCCGCCTTCGCCCCGGCGCGGCGTGCCTCGCACCTCGATCCTGTCGAGGCCATTCGCACCGTTTGAGAGGGTGTGACCCTTGCCGATGTCGTCTCCCGCCACCTCATCCAACCCGTCGCCCGTGCTGCGCCTTGAAGGGCTGCGCAAAGCCTATGGCCTGGGCACGCCGCTCGAAGTCGAAGTGCTGCACGGCATCGACCTCACCGTGCACAACGGCGAGTTTGCCGCGCTCATCGGCCCGTCCGGTTCGGGCAAGAGCACCCTTCTCAACCTCATCGGCCTGCTCGACACGCCCACCAGCGGCGAAATTCATGTTCAAGGTCGGCCCACCGTGGACTTGAACGATACCGCCCGCACCGCCCTGCGCGGGCGCTCACTGGGCTTCGTGTTCCAGTTCCACCACCTCATCAACGCCTTCAGCGTGATCGACAACGTGATGATTCCCGCGCTGCTCGGCGGCGCAAAGCCCGATGCTGCCACGCGCGCTCGCGCCCTCGAACTGCTCGACGCTGTTGGTTTGGCGATGCACGCGCACAAGCGCCCGACCGAACTCTCCGGCGGCCAGCAGCAGCGCGTGGCCATTGCCCGGGCGCTGATGATCCGCCCCCCCATCCTGCTGGCGGATGAGCCCACCGGCAACCTCGACTCGCACGCCGCCGACGATGTGTTCGCCCTGTTCCGCCGTTTCAACCAGACCTTCGGCTGCGCCGTGCTGCTGGTGACGCACGATCCGCGCATCGCCGCCCGATGCGACCGTGTGCTTGAAATGCTCGATGGTCGCCTGGTTTCGGACCGTCACCAGCTCGTTCAGGCATAATCTCAAATACGACTAGTTACTATTTGCAATGAACGGAAATGCCTACGCGCCTGCAACTCTCAGCCCTCGGCGCACTGCTCGCCGCCGCCCTGTGGCAGCCTGCAGCAGCCCAGACACCTGACGCCAACCTTCAGCTCGCCCCCTTTGCCGCGCCCATCACCCCGCCGGGGCAGACCTGGAGCAGAGGACTGAGCACCACGCTCCACCTTGACGCTGAGACGCTCGGTGTGGTGGGCGGCAGCGGTGCACGCCAAGCCATCTCGGTGGCCGCCTTTCAAGCTGCACTCACCCTAGACACCGCGCAGGCCGGTTGGTGGCAGGGCGGTCAGTTCGACATCATGCTCATGGGCCTGCGCAGCAACGGCAATCTAGAGAGCGCCACCCAGACGGTACAGC
Source organism: Thiomonas sp. TH-17 (assembly GCF_057473305.1). Lineage (NCBI taxonomy): Bacteria > Pseudomonadati > Pseudomonadota > Betaproteobacteria > Burkholderiales > Thiomonas > Thiomonas sp. TH-17. Next base: position 4,540 of record NZ_JBYCKI010000052.1, on the reverse strand, counting down.
TGCCAAGCAACCTCTGGGCGCCCAATTTCCTGCGCCTCTATCAACTCAGCTACCGCCAACAGTTCGGCCCAGGTTTCGTGCAGGGCGGCATCATGGACGCGAACAACACGTTCGACACCACCGGCGTGGGCGGCCATTTGCACAATGCCTCATTCGGCATTGCGCCCACCCTGACCTCCAACGCCAACATAGCCACCTTCCCCAATCCTGGCCTGGGGCTGATGGGCGGGCTCGATCTGGGCAACGGCTGGTCGGCGCAGGCGGGCGTGTGGCAGGGCGACCCTCCGGGCATGACGGGCGCACTCCATCGCGGCGCCCTGTGGATCGCCGAAGCCGATCGCTCCTGGGGCGGAGCCGAACACACGCAGGGCACGCTGAAACTGGGCGCCTGGCATCTGCAGCAGAACACTGCAGCCTACGGCCCCGACAGTGACGGTTTATACGCGGTGAACGAATGGCGCTGGAAAGATGCCGACCGACGCGAGTGGGCCGCTTTCCTGCAAGGCGGCTGGAGCCCGGCGGCGTCCAACCCGGTACAGGGCTATATCGGCGCGGGCGTGCGGATTCAGGGGCTAAACGCCGCTCGCCCTGCCGACGTACTCACCCTCGGCGTGGCGCAGGCACGCCTGAATTCGCTGCCCAGCGAAACCGTGATCGAGGCGGTGTACTCGCTGCAACTCGCCCGCCATCTCTACCTGCAGCCCGACATCCAGCACATTCAGAACCCCGGTGGCGAATCCGGTCATCAGTGGGTTGCGGGGCTGCGGGTGCACATCGAACATTAGGCCCGCCCCTACAATCCGTGGCTTCGCGCGCGACCCTGTGCGCTCATCCATTCCCACACCATGAGCCTGAAATGCGGCATCGTGGGCTTGCCCAACGTGGGCAAGTCCACCCTCTTCAATGCGCTGACCCAAAGCGCCATTCCGGCGGAAAACTACCCTTTCTGCACCATCGAGCCCAACACCGGCATCGTCGAATTGCCCGATCCGCGGCTTGATCAACTCGCGGTCATCGTCAAGCCGCAGCGCGTTCTGCCCGCGGTGGTCGAGTTCGTCGACATTGCCGGACTCGTGGCTGGCGCGAGCCAAGGCGAGGGGCTGGGCAACCAGTTTCTGGCGCACATCCGCGAGACCGACGCCATCATCAACGTGGTGCGCTGCTTTGAAGATCCGAATGTGATTCACGTCGCCGGCCGGGTTGACCCGATCTCGGACATCGCCGTGATTCAGACCGAGCTCTGTCTGGCCGATCTGGGCACGGCGGAGAAGAGCCTGCACCGCATGAACAAGCAGGGACGTTCCGGCGACAAGGACGCCAGGCGGGTCGCCGATCTGTTGGAGCGCATCATCCCAGCGCTCAACGAGGCGCGCCCGGTGCGCGCCCTGGGGCTCAGCGCCGAAGAACGCGCCCTGATCGCCCCGCTGTGCCTCATCACGGCCAAGCCGGCCATGTTCGTCGGCAACGTGATGGAGGACGGCTTCGAGAACAACCCCCACCTTGACCAGCTGCGCGAGTATGCGGCCAAGGAGAACGCCCCAGTCGTGGCCATCTGCGCCAAACTAGAGAGCGAACTGGCCGGTCTCGATGCGGAAGAGAAGCAAGCCTTCCTCGCCGATCTCGGGCAGGAAGAGCCGGGACTGAACCGCCTCATCCGCGCAGCCTTCAAGCTGCTCGGCCTGCAGACCTACTTCACCGCCGGGGTGAAGGAAGTGCGGGCCTGGACGGTGCACGTTGGCGCGACCGCGCCACAGGCCGCTGCAGTGATTCACACCGATTTCGAGCGGGGCTTCATCCGCGCCCAGACCATCGCGTTTGACGACTTCATCCAGTACGGCGGCGAGCAGGGCGCCAAAGACGCGGGCAAGATGCGGGCCGAAGGCAAGGAATACATCGTCAAGGATGGCGACGTGCTGCATTTCCTCTTCAACGTCTGAGCCTTCTTTTGCCGCCGCGCGGTGACGCGCTGCAAATCCTCACGGCTGCAGCTACAGTATGCAGCCCGGCTTGCCGATGTCTGTCATCGGCAAGCCCAAAAAGCCCATCCGTTCACATGAATTCCGGCGTTGTTTACGCCCTGGCGGCGTACGTCATCTGGGGCCTGTTTCCGCTTTACTTCAAGGCGCTCGAACAGGTTCCCTCCCTGCAGATCCTCGCGCACCGCATGGCGTGGTCGCTGCTTTTTGTCGCTTTGCTGCTAGCGGTTCTCAAGCGCTGGTCCTGGATGCGGCTGCTGCGCGAACAGCCCGCCCTACTCGCTCGTTTTACGCTCAGTGCCGTGCTCCTTTCGAGCAATTGGGGCATCTATATCTGGGCGGTGAACAGCAACCACGTGGTTGACGCAAGTCTGGGCTATTACATCAATCCCTTGGTCAACGTGGCTCTCGGATCGGTTCTTCTGCATGAACGTCTGCGCGGTCTGCAGTGGGTCGCTCTGGCCATTGCTGCGGTGGGCGTGACGGTCATGGCGATCGAGGTCGGCCATGTGCCGTGGATCAGTCTCAGCCTGGCGCTCACCTTCGGCAGTTACGCGCTGCTCAGAAAGACCGCGCCGCTGGGAGCGCTCGAAGGCCTCGCCGTGGAAACCGCGGTGCTATTCCCGCTGGCCGTGGCCTATCTGTTCTGGTTGAGCGCCCAGGGCATGAATGCCTTTGCCTCTGCCGACCTCTCCACGCGCGGGCTGCTGGTGGCGGCAGGCCCGATCACCACCATCCCCTTGCTGCTGTTCGCTGCGGGCGCTCGTCGCATGTCGATGACCTTGCTGGGGGTTTTGCAGTACATCACCCCCACTCTGCAACTGGCGCTGGGCGTCTGGCTTTATCACGAGCCTTTTGCAGCCGCGAAAATGATCGGATTCGGCTTGGTCTGGGTGGGCCTTGCCGTGTTTCTACTGGACGGTTTGCGCGCAGCCTGGGGCCGCCCAACCACCGCGCTGCAGTCATTGGATGACGGCGTCGCGGCGCCCCCCAAGCCCTGAGGGGCGGGCAAAGACAACCCGCTTCAGGGATAAAGGCCGCGTTCTTCGCGCGCTTGCAGCACCCGTTCGCAAGCCACCACGAAAGCGGCCGTTCTCAGGCTGATTTTCAGCTGATCGGCGGTATCCCAGATCCGGGACAAGGCATTACCAAGAATCTTGTCGAGGCGGGCGTTGATGTCGTCTTCATCCCAGAAGAAGCTCGAAAAGTCTTGCACCCATTCGAAGTATGAAACCGTCACACCACCCGCGTTGCAGATGACGTCGGGGACGACAAGAATGCCCCGGCTTGCACAGACATCGTCTGCGCCGGGCAACGTCGGGCCGTTCGCGCCTTCGAGTATGAGCTTGGCGGTGGTTTTGCGGGCACGTTCTGCCGTCACTTGTCCCTCCAAAGCGGCGGGAATCAACACATCACAGCGCACATCCCAGAACGCTTCATCGTCGGCTTTTTGTCCGCCCGAGAATCCGCCGACGCCGCCATGACTGCTGACATGGCGCAGCAACGCGGCCACATCCAATCCTTGTTCATGAATGATCGTGCCGGTGTGATCCTGCACTGCCACGATCTTCGCGCCCGCTTGCGCGAACAACTCCGCTGCGGTACCGCCCACGTTGCCGAAGCCCTGGACAGCGATCCTCAAACTTTTCACGTCAAGGCCCAGGCGCCTGATGGCCTCACTGCCGGTCACGAACACGCCGCGCCCCGTGGCCTTGACCCGACCGAGAGAACCTCCGAGCGGAATCGGCTTGCCCGTCACCACCCCGGTGGCGGTGGCGCCGACGTTCATGGAATACGTGTCCATCATCCAGGCCATGATCTGCCCGTTGGTGTTGACGTCCGGCGCGGGAATATCCTGCTGCGGCCCGATGATGATGCCGATTTCGCTGGTATAGCGGCGGGTCAGCCGCTCAAGCTCCTTGCGCGACAGCTCTGAAGGGGTCACCCGAATGCCCCCCTTCGCCCCGCCGTAAGGCAGGCCAACGGCGGCGTTCTTGATGGTCATCCAGGCCGACAACGCCATCACTTCTTCCAGCGTGACATTGGGGTGATAGCGAACGCCGCCTTTGCCCGGCCCGCGCGACAGATTGTGCTGCACCCGGTAGCCCTCAAAGTGCCGCACCGAGCCATCGTCCATCTCGATTGGCACATCGACGATGAGTGCTCGCTTCGGGCGCTTCAAGGTTTCCCCCCAACGGGCCAGATGACCCAAGTGAGGCAGTACCCGATCAACCTGGGCCAGATAGGTCAGCCAGGGGCTGTCCGGCTCGGGATGGATATACGACAGCGTGCAAACCGGCGGTGCGGTTACGTGTTCTTTGGACTCGGGTGTTTTCATTGCGTCTCCTAGGCTGTGTTGTTGTTTGGCCGAGACCTCCTTGGCTTCGTGAGCCTTGGCGCCATCAGCGGGGGCCGGCAGGCCCTTCAACACACTGTAGTCCACCGAGCGAACGCCGTACATCCTGTGCCGGTATGCAGAAGCAAGACGTGCAAGCAATTCTGACGGCACGAGACGAGCCGAAAAAGAACAGCGCAAAAAGCCCGTCGCCCGCTGCTCCGCATCT
>NZ_JBYCKI010000051.1:0-9074 GCF_057473305.1 Thiomonas sp. TH-17 | reverse complement strand
AAGCGGTGGTCGCCGCCGGTTGTTGCACAACCCGCCATCGCCAAGGAGAACAACTTGCACACTTCCAACCCCCTGCGCGCTCGGGCGCGCAATGCCGCCGCAACCGCACTGCTGTCAGTCGGCGCCCTGCTGCTCGCGCCCGGCAGCTTCGCCGCTACCGCCGCAACGCCCAAGGCAGCGCCGGTCTATGTGCACATGAACGGCGCGAACATGTTTCTGGAAAATGTGGTGGTGGTGCGCCCCGGGCAAAAGGTGGTGTTCGTCGATCAGGACACCGGTGCACACACCATCATCGGCTACAACCCGCTGACGGGTAAAACCAGCACCCGCTTCGATGGCGCCGTGCAAGGCACGCCCGGCCCAGGACACCCGGTCAGCACCTACACGATTGCGTTCAAGCATCCTGGGCTGCAGTTCTATTACTGCTCGGTACACGCCGAACTGGTGAAGGAGCCGGGCGGCCGCACCGTGCCGAAAAAGCGCCCCACGGTACATGGTTTCGGCGACCCGATGGCCGGACTGATCATCGTCACCACCGACAAACGCCTGCTGGATGACAACCCGCCGACGACGCACGAGAAAATTTTGCCGGGTTACTTCGGCGGCTGAGCAAAATCCGTAGAGCTGATTCAGGCCACCGTGAACTGGCCCATCATGCCTTTGTCTTCATGCTCCAGAATGTGGCGATGGAACATGAAGGGATTGGCATCGCCCGCCGGTTGATTGAAGCGGGCGATGAGCCGCACGGTTTCGTCCCGCCGCACCAGCACGGTGTCTTTCCATCCGGCCTCGTGTGGAGCTTGCAGCCCACCGAGTTGTGTGCAGATGTCATCAAACCGTGACTTTTTGCTAAGCATGCGCTCATTCCAGAAGACGACACTTCTTCCATCGCAAACGGTTTGCGATCGCCGCATCCAGCGGCGTTTCGCTCGCAAGAGTGCACAAGGAGTTTGATCATGCAACAACGCAACAAAGCCGCATTTCTGTTCGCCAGCGCGCTGGCTCTTGGCCTGGCCGGCGCCGCTGGCTCCGCCTATGCCATGGACGGTTCGCAATACACCAAGGAGGCCAAGGTGACGCTGGACGAAGCCCGCGCCATCGCTCTCAAAGCCCTCCCTGGCGCCACCATCACCGATCAGGAACTCGAAAAGGAAAAGGGCGGCAGCGGTCTGCGCTATTCCTTCGACCTGAAAGTGGGGCAGACCGAGCACGAAGTGGGTGTGGACGCCCAGACCGGCGCCGTGCTTGAAAACAGTGTCGAAGGCGCCAACGCAGACTGATCGACACCGCCTTCGCAGGCAGCAGAAAGCTCTCGCTTCATTTCAACCCGGCACGGCCGGGTTTTTTTGGGTCCACTTTCTCAATCGTCGAGACTGATCTCCTGAGCCAGATTCAGGTTGCCGGATTGGGTGAAACTCACATTGACTTTCGCCCCATTGACCAGTTTTCCCTCTTTGGGCACGACGCCGTTGATCTGGATGGTCAAGGCGTTGATCTCAAAGCTGCTTGCCGTGAGGTTATAGAGCGTGCCCTTGGTCTCCAGCACCGTGCCTGACGACCCATCGCTGGCGCCAGAGGTGGCCTTCACTTTCTGAAACGACACGCTGTAGGCCAGTAGCCCGCTCGCCGTATTGGTGGCTTCGATCTCCACGTTGGCCCCATCGATCAATTGCACGGCCGTCCCATGGCTGAACACCACATTGGGGGCGAGAGTGACCTGGAAGGTCTGGGTCGTGCCGTCGTCCTGCGCAGTCAGGCTGAAGACGCCGCTGGCCAGATTCACCGCGCTGACCGCGCCCTGATAGTCCACCGTGCCGCCATCAGGCGCGTGGCTGAGCACAGCCACGCTGCTGGCCGTCACCAGGTTGCCGCTGCCACCCGCCACCTGGCCGACCACATCCACAAACACCCCGTTTCGCAGCGAGGCGGCGGCGCCGCCGGTGAACACCACGTTCGCCGCAGAGGCATCCACCGGCACGCCGCGCACCAGAAAATTGCTAGCGCTCACAAAGCCGGTGATGGTGCCGCGCAATTCCACTTGCGCGGGACTGTTCGCGTAGGTGCGCAAGGATGTGGCGGTGAGCACCCCGGTGGACGCATCGGCCTGTCCCTGAACGACCACATACTCACCATTGCTCAGGCTCTGCACTGCGCTGGCGAGACTCGCCGCGCTGGCAATGACCGGGATGCCAGAGACCTGGAAGCGGCTGCCCGCCAACTGCGCCACCAGCCCGCCCACTTGCGCCGGGCCGGACACGCCGCGCAGGGTACGCACATTCACCGCGCCCGCTTGAATAGCGCCATTTGCCGCGGGCGGCGTGTTGCTCCAGACATTCACCAGTTGCCCGTTCGCCAGCGCCATGCCTGACGGCGTGAGCAAGGTGGAGGCGCCCGTCTGCACCAGGGTTGTGCCGATCTGGAAGCTGCCGTTTGCCGCATTGAGATTGCTGACGATGCCAGTCAATCGCGTCACCGGGTTGCTGGCGGGCAACTGCTCGATGCGCGTGGCCTGGATCTCGCCCTGCCCGCCCGCGCTCAGCCCATAGGCGCCATGCACTTCCACCTGCATGCCGTTTCGCAGACTGGAAAAATCGTTCAACCCGGTGTAATAAGTCGCCGGCCCTACGGCCGCATTGCTATTCACCCGAACCGCGATGCCATTGACCGTGAAGCCGCCCGCACCGAGGTTGGCGACAGGCCCCATCAACTCAGGATCAATGACCACTTTGCTCGGATGCCCCTGGGCATCGAGACGAATCTCCAACTGGTCGCCCAGATTCACCGCAGTAGAGGCGGTCTGCACCTCTTCGTCCTGATCGGTGCCGGCGTAGTAAACCGGGCTGGCGCTGCTGTAGGCGGTGCCATCGAGCACCACACTGCCGAAGCCGGTGACTGTGCCGGTGGAAATGCCCGTACCGCCCGTACCGACGCCACCCGTGGTGGCGACCGTGCTACCGCCCCCGCAGGAAGCCAATAAAGCGGCGAGCAAAACCAGCGCCGCCGCGCCCAGTGTGCGCAAGTGTTTTTTATGCATCATCACGGTCATCTCCCGTTGCCGTGTGGCCGGGCGGCTGTGTCTGCTGCGAGACATCCTCCGCCCAGTAGTAGGTGCCAAAACGCAGGCGGCAGGTGGCATCGGCGCGACCTTGGTCGGCCGCATAACGCCGGGAGGCCTCTGCAATCATTTCGGCGCGTGCCTGCGCCCACAGTTTGCGCGCCAGCTCGCCCAGTTCTCTGGAGGATTCGGGTGTCACGCCCTCGGCGAACACGCTTTGCTCAAGACGGGGCGCTTGCCCCAGCAAATTGCCAACGGCCGCTGCCGCATGGTCCGACAGATTGGCGCCGAACAGATCGAGCAGATCACGCGATCCCGGCGGCGGCACAAAGCCCTCGCGGTGCGGCACGATCCATTCCTGCCCCTTCACGGTCTTGACTGTCACCAGCCCGAGGCGCAGCAGATCGGTCAATGCGGTAAAGGGATGGATATCCTGCGTCACGCTGCGTGCCAGGCTGTCAAAAGACGGCGTCGGCCCCAGACGCGGCAAAGGCTTGGGGCGTTTGCGCCGGTCGCGGTAGAGCGGGTCTTGCACCCAGCGGGCGAACACCTGTGAGCTGATCGACATCTCCTGCGCGATGCGGCCGCTCAGCCCATTCGCGCGCCATTCGCGCACATCCTTGCGGTGCACGCCGCTCAGCAGGCTGATGGCCGAATCGGTGTCCTTCTGCCCTGAGCGCAGCAGCTCCTGCCTGGCCTGCTCGATAAACAGGGGCTTGAGTTCTGCGGCAAGACGGGTGTAGTCCAGGCCGCTGGCCAGCAGCAGGCGCGCCAGCGGCGCCATGACCTGCGCCAGCGCACGCAACACGTCCTCCGCCGCAGGCAATGGATGCTCTGGCGGAGGATGGCAAGGCAGACGGCGCGGAGGGCGTCCCATGAGATTTGATCGAGGCGAGTGAAGAGATTTGAGGGCGTTGACCGAAGTTTAATGCAAGATTTTTATTGCATGTTATTTTTTCCCATTTATTATTCCGGCACGCATCGTCATGCGGCGCGCCACCGATACTTTCTTGGAGATCCTCATGCAGCCCACGCAACCCCGCTCACGTTCCACCCGAAAACTATTGCCAATCGCAGCCGCCCTGGCGCTGAGCCTCAGCGCCTGCGGAGGCGGGAGTGGCGGCACTGCCCAGATCAATCCCGCAGCCACTACCACGCTCAAAGGCGCCGTAATTGATGCGCCGATCGCCAACGCCGCGGTGACGTTCACCACGGTTGCCCCCATGGGCCAGCCTGGCTCGGTGGTGGTGGGCGCCGCCACGGCAGACGCCAGCGGCAACTACACCGTGCAGGCGACTTTGCCCAACACCTCCGCACCGCTGTTTGCCAATGCCACCTCGCCAGACGGCCAGGTGGTGCTCACCGCCTATCTGGGCACGAGCAGCGCCGTGCTCGCCGCGGGCTCGCTCACATCGGCCAACCTGCCGAATCTGGTCATCAGCCAGGTGACCACGGCCGCGCTGGCGGTCTATATCGCCTCGGGCGGCAACTATGCCAACCTCACGCCCGCTCTTTATGCCGCGCTGCTGTCACAGCATCACGATGACATCCTCGCGCTGTCTGCCGCCATCAAGGCGGTGGCCGACGGCTACTGCGCCCGCCCCGCGCACTATCACGACACCGAAGACATGGCGCATGACATCGCCAAACAGGGGCTGTCCAGCAGCACGGCCAGTACGCTGAACTCGGCGTCGACCACGCTCGGATCGAGCTGCGACGGCAACCTCAAGTCGCTGATGCAGTACATCTCGTCAGATGAACGCTGGGCGCCTGAGCTTGACCTCGGCGACGTGCTGGAGCAAGGTGCGCCTGCCGTGGCTCCCGGCACCTACAGCCTGCAAGGCGTGCTGGCGCAATCGGGCATGAGCGCCCTGCCCATGCAGCCGACCCCGCCGGCTTCCACGGCTTCTGCGGCATCCGTTCCGCCGCCAGTCAGCACACTGCCGCCTGGCATTCTCAACACCGTGGTCAGCGTGGACGCCAACGGCAACCTCAGCTCGGCGGACGGCAGCGTGACGGGCGTGATCGTCGGCAATCTGATGACCCTGACGGTGAATGACGGCCAGGGCAACACCTATGTGCTGGCCGGCAAGGCCGGGTTGCTGCCGAGCGGCTTTGTCATCGGCGCCACCGCGCCGACGCCCGCCCCCAGTGCACCGGCAAGTAGCGCCTCATCGACCACCAGCGCCCCAAGCGCCGATGTCGGCTACGGCCTGCGCATGGGCGGCCGCACCCAAAACGGGGGCGTGCTCACCCGCTTCGATGCGGTGCTGGTCCCTCAGAACAGCATGCCCGGATGGGCGCAAATCGTCCCGACAAAATCGAATCACAGCGATGGTCTGACCTGCAACAGCGGCATGTTTGGCGTACGCCTCATGGGCACGGGCGCCACAGTAGGGGGGCTGGTGCTCGGCGCGTGCGTCATGCCGCAGACCGCAGGGCTCGCCCTCAGCCAGGCGCTGCCCAACGGGAATGGGCATGACTACAGCGACGACGATTTCAAGCCCGGCGCCAGCGTGAGCTTCGGCAATTTTTCCCTCAACAACACCAGCAGTACACCCTACATCCTGAACGCCCCAACCGTCACCATCACCCAGTCCAATCCCTCCGGAAAGAGCAGCACGCTCACCGGCCAGATGTTCTACGTCATGGGCGCCAAGGACATGATCTACAGCACCGCTGCGCCAGCCTCCAACGGCCTGTTCGTGATGAACGAAAACCCGTTGGATACCCTGCAGGAAAACCACGCCCATCAGGACCATTGACCATGGGCGCGCCAGAGCTCATCACACCGTCGGCCTTGTCTTCTGCAGACACCCTCCTTCAGGCCCAGTGGGTGCGGGAGCGGCTGGACGCCGCCTGCAACAGCGACGCCTTTCCGCGCGCCCAACTGCGGCTGGCCTTGCAGGAGCAGCGGCTGCGCGTGGCCTATCAGCCCATCCTGCGCCTGGACGATCTGCAGACGATGGGCCAGGAGGCGCTGGCACGCCTGCTGACCCCGCAGGGCCGGGTCGTAGCGGCGGAGGCTTTCATCGGCACGGCCGCCAAATTAGGCATCGAGCCGCGCATCGACGCGGTCATCACGGCCCAAGCCATGGCTGCAGCGTCTCAGCCCGGACCGTTTGCCGCCATCCCGGGGAAATTGTTCCTCAACTGCTCCAGCGCGTTTCTGGCAGAGGCGTCCTGCGTGGACAAACTCGCGCAGCAGCACCGGCACTGGCTGCAGAAGCAAAGCGGCGCCGATGCAAGCCCGACACCCTGGGTGCTGGAAATCACCGAGCGCAATCTCGACACCGACCCGGCGCGCCTTCTTGCGAATCTCGAGCCCTTGCTCAACCTGGGCTTTGAACTGGCGCTCGACGACTTCGGCAGCAATCACAGCGCCTTCCCCTATCTGCTGGCCCTGCCCATCCGCTATCTCAAACTAGACCGAAGCTTGGTGCAAACGGGCATGCGCACGGCCAAGGGTGAGTATGTGCTGCGCCACCTGCTCCAGCTTGCGCGAGACCTGAACCTCATCACCATCGCCGAAGGAGTGGAAAGCCAGACAGCGCTGCACTGGCTGCGCGGCATCGGCGTGCATTGGGGGCAGGGATTTTTCTGGGGGCAGCCAACGTCCATGCAGGCCGCGCAGTAACACCTGACACCCCCCACCGGCCTCGGCCCGCAATCTTCGTCAGCATCTCATCCCTCTTCCGATCTGAACCATTCCTCCACATCATGCACACCACACACCCCCAACCTGCCCTGCGTCCTCTCGTCGCAAAAATCCTCGCGGCACTCGCCCTGAGCAGTGTCGTCGCGCTTCCCGCCGCGCATGCGGATGACTCCCCATTATGGTCGCTGGCCATCGGCGTGCCGGGGCTGATCGCCAACGTCGGCAACGCCTACCCTGTCGCGCCGCAGCCGGTTTACGTGGCGCCTCCCGTGCAATATGTCCCGGCTCCGGTCTATTACGCCGCGCCGCCGCTCTATTACGCCCCCGGGCCTCAATACCGCGGAGAGCGGCGCGATCGCAGGCATTGGGATCGCCATCATGAGGAAGACGACCGCGGCGGCGACTGAGACGAGCGCGCAACCACGCCGCGCCTGCCGTTGCTCTGCGGGCTTTCTCAGCTCGCTCCATTCAGAGGATGACTGCGGATGACGAAATCGTCATCCGCTTTTCATTTTCGCGTGCGCTTACCTTCGCGAAAATGCAGGATCTGGCGCTTGCCTGTCCCAGGCAGTCACAGGCCAATTCGCCACACCCCATTCGCAATTCGCTTTTCATGCGTCACGGCACGTCCCTGCATGGCTCGAGCCCACAGGCTGCAGCATCGCCCGCAACGCCTGCGCACATGCCAGGGCGGTTCGCGGTGCGCGCCGATGTGCGGCGGTGCACAACCCTTCTGGTTGATGGCCTTGTGCTGCTGATCGCGGCAGCGAGCCTGTTCTGGCGTCTGGGCGCGGCGCCCATCCGTGACACCGACGAGGCGCTCTACGCCAGCATTGCTCTGGCGATGGCGCATGGCGGATCGTGGATCATCCCTCATCTCGACGGCGTTCCCTACATCGAAAAGCCGCCGCTGCTCTATTGGTTGATGGCACTGAGCTTCAAGGCCTTCGGCGCCGGGGCCTGGCAGGCGCGGCTGCCCGACGCCTTGGCCGCGTGGCTGACGGTGCTCGGGTGCATCGTGTTTGGCCGGGCGGTGTCCGCGCCGCTGGCCGGCCGGTTCACCGCGCTGGTCACCGGCACGGCATTGGGCTATGTGCTGATCGCCCGCAATATCCTGTTCGATCCGCTGATGGTGTTTTTCTGGCTGGCCGCCTTGGCTCTGCTGGTCCTTGCAGTGGCGCGCAAGCAGCGGGGCTGGCTGCGTACCGCCGCTGTTGCGGTGGCGCTCGCCACGCTGACCAAAGGCCCGGAGGCGCTGCTGTTGCTCGGCCTGGTCGCCCTGGTGCAATTGCTGGCTGCCCCCGGTGCATGGAAGCGCAGCGAACTGCTGAAGTTCTATCTCGATCCTTGGGCCATCGCCCTTTTCGTACTGGTTGCGGCCCCCTGGCATCTGGCCGCGCTGCGCATCCTGCCGGATTTTGGCTGGTTTTTCTTTGTCAACGAAACCATCGGCCGGTTTCTGGGCACCCGCATTCCGGATGATTTTCATCATGGGCCTTGGTGGTACTACGGCCCCAAGCTGCTGATCGGCTTTTTTCAGTGGACGCCGCTGCTCGCCGTGCTCGCCGCGTTTGCGCCGCGTTTGCGCGGCGGCGATGCGGCCACAGCGTCTGCGCGCTGGGCGCGCAACACCGCAATCATCCTCACCGTCTTCTTTTCCTCTGCGAGCGACAAGGGGGCGTATTACCTCCTGCCCGTGGTGCCGCTGGTCGCCTGGTGGCTGGGTGTGCGGCTGCAGGCGGCCCTATGTGCTGATGAGGACGGCGCCGCCTTGCAGCGTCGCCTCGGGCTGGCGGCGCTGCAGTTCGGCATGGCCGCACTGGGCCTCTGGGCGTTGACATTCACGCCGCCGCTGCATGCCGAATTGCTGCGCGCTGGCCTGCCCCCAGCGCAATTCGACTGGCTGCCCGCGCTGGTCATCGGGGTTGCGCTGGCGGCGTTCATCGGCGGCGCGCTGCTGTGGTCGCGCAGGCTGGCCCTCGGTCTGGCGGTCTTCAGCCTGAGCGCGGTGATCATGGTGGATTTCGCCGCGCAGCTCGCTGTCGCCAAAACGGCCGAGATCTCGCAGAAACAGGTCGCCGGGGTCATGCATCGACTCTTGCCCACAGACACCGTGTGGTTCTCCTGGCAAACCTTCGAGGATCACGATGCATCGCTTCTGTTCTACGGCACCCCCCACTTGTTCGTGATCGACAGTACCAGCGAAGACCTGTGGTTCGGCTGTCGGGACGACAGGCGGCAGAACACTTGCGTGGACGAAAACCCGCTGCTGGAGGCCCGGGCCGAGGGCAAGCCCGTGGCCGTCTGGGTATCGCGCAAGCGGCTGCAAAGCTGGCAGGCCAGCGGGCTCGCCCAAGGGTT
>NZ_JBYCKI010000050.1:0-4124 GCF_057473305.1 Thiomonas sp. TH-17 | reverse complement strand
CGTCGTGCAGCAGACGGGTCGCGCGTTGGCTCATTGCGTGCCCTGCAGGCGCAGGACAAAGCGGACCATGTTGTCCACCGTGTCGAAATTCTCCGGCAGCATTTCGCTGGCCCTGATCGACAGGCCGAATTCACCTTCGAGGAACATCACGATCTCGAGTACGCCGGTCGAATCGATGACGCCTTGCTCAAGCAGCGACGCATCGTTGGTGAGGTCGGCCGCGTTGTCGCTGAAAAGAAGGTTCTCCAGGATGTAACCGCGGATCTTCGACTCGATTTCGGTTGCCTGCTGCGCCATGCATATTCCCCTGTCATCCCTCGCGAACGATTTCGCGGCGGGGCATTGTATTTCGGGCACAGGCGGCGCTTGCTTTCTTACGGACCGTGAGGTTGTTTCTCGGCAGCACGCCGCTGCCGCAAGAACGTCTCGTCGAGCAGCATGGTCGAGAGAATGCCTACGAACGCCTGATTGTCGGCAAAGCCTAGCGCATCGCCACGACGGCATTTGTCAACAAGTTTGCCAACAGCCGCGGCGTCGAAATAGCCAGCCGCGCGGATGCGTTCGCTTCCCATCAAATCCGCCACGTAGTCCAGCGGTGCGCCATGGTGGAAGAAACTCTGGTGGTCGGGTGCGCGGTACGGCTGCTTGCTGCGCTGCAGGATCAGAGGCGGCAGCAGGCCGTCCAGCGCACGGCGCAGCAGGTACTTCTCCTTCAGGCCGCGGATCTTCCAGTGTGGCGGCAGTCGGTTGGCAAACTCGATGAGGCGGTGATCGAGGTAGGGGAAGCGGCCCTCGATCGAATGCGCCATGCCCGCCCGGTCACCCTGCGCCGGCAGCAGGTAGGCCGCCAGCAGAGACTTCGCTTCCACGTATTGGTCGCGGGCTAGTGGGCTCCACGATACGAGTTCCCGCGGCAGTTTCTGCTCGTACCAGTCCAGCGGATCCCAGGGGCCGATGCTGGCTCGCATCTCCCGCGACAGGAACCGCAGCGCGCGCTGCGAAGTCGTCCAGCGTGGTGCGTGTGCGAACACCGGCCGGTCGCTGGCTTCGAGTCCCTTGCCGAAGAAGGACTGCGCCAGTGCGGCATTGGCGACGGGAGAGTTTTCCAGATAGCCATACAGTCGCTCCAGCAGCCTTGGCCGCAGCCGTGAATCGGGCTGGCGCGCCCAGAAGCGGCGGATCTTGGCCTCCTTGAAGATGTCGTAGCCGGCAAAGACCTCGTCCGCGCCTTCACCGGTCAGCACGACCTTGTAGCCCGATTCGCGCACGCGCCGCGACAACAACATCAGTGGCACCGCTGCCGTGCGCAGCACGGGTGCCTCGACGTGGCGGACCAGTGCCGGGAATTGTTCGCCGATGTCGCGTGGCGTGCAGCGCAGCGTCGTGTGCGCAGTGCCGAGGTGGCGCACCATGGTGTCTTGGTACACGCTCTCGTCGAACTCGGCCTCCGCGAAAGTGATGCCAAAGGTGTGGATAGGCGTGCTGGTGAAACGGCTGGCCAGAGCGACGATGCCCGAGGAGTCCAGTCCGCCGCTGAGATAGGCGCCTACCGGCACGTCGGCGCGCAGTTGCAGACGCACGGCATCGATCAGCAGCGCGCGCAGTTCCTCGGCGGCGGCCTCGATGGAGCCATGGCCATGCACCCCGCACTCCGCGCCGGCCACCGGGAAGCGCCAGTCCCAGTAACGCGTCAGCACCTCGCGCCGGTCAGCCTCCACCGCCAGCAAGTGACCAGCCGGCAAGCTCTCGATGCCCCGGAATACCGTCGTGGGATCCACCGGTCCCCAGTAACTCAGCGTCTGCACCAGGCCCAGCGGATCCAACGCGGCACGGTCCGGCAGCACTGCCAGCAGTGCCTTGATCTCCGAGCCGAACCAAAGTCGTCCCGCGGCGCGCGTGAAGAACAGCGGTCGGATGCCGGTGCGGTCGCGCGCCAGCAGCAGGCGCCGTCGTTCGTCATCCCACAGCGCGATCGCGAACTGCCCGTTCAGATGTTGGACGAAATCGTCGCCATGCTGCTCGTACAGGTGGACGATGACCTCGGTATCCGATTGCGTGTAGAAGCGGTGGCCCTCGCGTTCGAGCTGCGCACGCAGCTCGCGGTAGTTGAAGATCTCGCCGTTGAACACGGTCCAGACGGTGCCCCGCTCGTTGTGGATCGGCTGCTCGCCAGTCATCAGATCGATGATCGACAGACGCGCATGTGCCAGGCCGATGCCGTTTCCGACATGGAAGCCGTAACCGTCCGGGCCGCGATGATGAAGCGTGTGGATCATCGTCTCGAGCGCGGTGCGCATCGACGTCGGTGCAATCGGTGGGCCGAGGCAACCCGCAATTCCGCACATGTCGAGACCGGTCTCCTGGCTGGCGCGCCGATGGATGGTAGATCGCCGGCGCATCGCCGGCGCCACGCAAACGCATGCGCGCAGCAATCCTATCGCAGTGCGTAGGCAGGTCAGGTTCCTTGACGCAGGACTGCGCGTCGTGACTGCCGCTGCATGAGTGCCGCGAGGCGCAGCCCGCCGCCGAGCCATGCCAGCGTCCGCAGTGGCTTGTATCCCGCGAGTAGCGCGCGCGACAGAAAGCGCCTTGCGATCTCGTCGTGGCCGCGCTCCAGCAGCTGGCGCGCCAGGCTGTAGTCCGCTGCAGCCCGTGCCCTGTGCAGCAGATGTGCAAGCTTTGCTGATGGTCCACCATCCGTGGCCGCGAGATTCGCGATGATGCGCTCATGCATCACCGCGTAACGAGCGCGGCTCCCCGCCCGGCACAGTTGGTTGGCGCGCCCCGTTTCGCGGCGGAAACCGGGATAGTCGAGATGGCCGCCGAGACCTGTGCGGCAGAGCCGTGCCGTGTAGTCCCAATCCTCCAGATTCCGGTAGCGTTCACTGAACGGGCCGGTGCCGAGCGCGGCCGTCCGACGCATGATCAGGCCAGACAGCCAGAAGAGGCTGCCAAACACGACGGCCGAGAACAGATCGCCATACTCGAGCATCAACGGTCCGCCAGCCACGCCACGGGACGGCTCGATGGGCAGTCGGCGCAAGCTGCAAGCGCGGGATGTCGCCGTGGCCAGCCCGGGTTCAATCCGCGCACGATGCGCTGCGCGCGGGTCTGCTGGTCGAGTGAGGCCGCCTCGCCTTCGAGCGTCAGAAATTGCAGCGCCGATACGCAGTGGAACGCCTGCAATGCGCACGCCAGCGCATCAGGCACCAACGCTTCGTCGGAGTCCAGGAACAAGACAAACTCGCCCGAAGTCGCGGCGAGCCCACGATTGCGCGCGGCGGAGGGTCAAAGGTTGGCTGATGCGATCAGCAATCTGGCGCGCGGATCATCGCCAAAATGCGCGCCGAGCACGGCAGGCGTGTCATCGCTCGACGCGTCATCGACGACGATGACCTCGCGAGGCGGCATGCCCGTGCATTCGCCAGGACACTGCCGACTGCCCGGACGATGGGTGCGCTGCGGTTATACGTCTGCACGATCACGTTGCAGCAAGGCGAGCTCTCGAGCATGGCGCCCCCCAAAAAAACGACGGGCGTGACGTGGCGCCCGCGACCGGGATCAGGTCACGCGCTTGTGTTGCCTTCGTGTCGATGCCTGCCAGTGGCGCAGGTCCCGGTCGATCTGCGCAGCCAAGCGTTCGATGCCAGGGGCGCATTGTTCACGCAAGCGCTGGTCAAATGCATCCAGGCCGCTGCGCGGAGCCTCACGCTGCCTGACGAGTTCGATGGATTTGCGCCGGAGCGCGCGCGGGACGCTGCGCTGCACCAGGGCCTTGATCCCCGGATTGCGGTAGAGCGTACGCAGGAATCCCTCGACCCGACCGTGTCGCGGTGTTTCGTTGTAAACGGTGAACTCGGGCTGGAAGGTGGTATTCAGCCCCAGGAATACGAGTATGTCGCGGAAGGTCGCTTCCGGCGATCGCGCCAGGTCCTCGAGCAGGATCACTTTGACCGCACTGCGTCCGAACACGCGGTGGTAACGCTCAACCTGGGGCGCGAAATCAGCCATCGCTAGTGTAGTGTTTTACTCTTGATGGAACTTACTTGCGCTACCGATCTCC
Organism: Thiomonas sp. TH-17; assembly: GCF_057473305.1. Taxonomy (NCBI): domain Bacteria; kingdom Pseudomonadati; phylum Pseudomonadota; class Betaproteobacteria; order Burkholderiales; genus Thiomonas; species Thiomonas sp. TH-17. The sequence goes on along the minus strand of NZ_JBYCKI010000050.1, from coordinate 61 downwards.
AATGCTCTGCATTCGGTTTGCATTGGAGAGAGAAATTGCGAGTTGCCCCGGAAATCGAGTT
>NZ_JBYCKI010000049.1:0-6185 GCF_057473305.1 Thiomonas sp. TH-17 | reverse complement strand
TGCCGCACTGCAATGTTCGGATCGGTTGATCGCCGAACTGGCCGACGCCGATGCGATCGTGCTGTCCACACCGATGCACAACTTCACGCTGCCGTCAGTGCTGAAAGCCTGGATCGACCATGTCGTGCGCCCTCGACTGAGTAGTCTGATCAAACCCGCCAGTCGTTCTGCTCCAAAGCCGCCACCGGCGCCGACGTGTCGATTGGCCTACGCTGCGCGTTGGAGTTAGCACCGATCCGATACCCGGGAGGCTGGTTCTCGATCAAAGCTGGCGTTCGGCGCGGCTTGTAGCGACGACAGCATTGGCGTGCTCAGCGATCGCCACCCCATTTAAGGTAGAACTGAGTTCGGTGACAATGCCGTATGAAGTTCAGAATCGGCCCAAACGGGGTGCACCTTTTTGATCGTCTGACAGGCCTGAATGTCCTACTAGACGCGTTACGCCCGGAAGAGGCGGTTTGGTCGAAGTCCCCCCGCCAGGTATCCATTGCACTAACCAATGTTTGCGACCTTCACTGCGCGTACTGCTACGCTCCGAAGCACAAGGCGTCACTGCATACGGACCAAGTGCTCGGCTGGTTGAAGGAACTGGATACTGAGGGGTGCCTCGGCATTGGATTTGGCGGCGGCGAGCCTACGCTGCATCCTGCCTTCGTCGACATATGCAAACGGGCTGCGGGAGAGACTCAGCTCGCGGTCACATTCACGACTCATGGTCATCGCCTGACGCCACAGCTGGTCGAGAGCCTCAAGGGCTCGATCCACTTCGCACGCATTAGCGTTGACGGAGTAGGTCGCACCTATGAAGAACAGCGCGGCAAGCAGTTTGCGAGCCTGCTCCGAGGCATGGAGTCTATTGCGACCTTGTCGCACTTTGGGATCAACGTAGTGGTCAACGGTCGCACGGTTGCAGAACTTGACGCGATGAGCGAGCTCGCGCAAAAGGTTGGAGCTAGCGAATTGCTGTTGCTTCCTCAGCAAGCAACCAAAGCGGTCGCAAACATGGATGGAGTGGTCGGCCGAGCACTTCACGACTGGGTCTCCCACTACAGAGGCAAGGTTCGCCTTGCAGTCAGTGAGGCAGGTGCGTCAGGACTGCCTACGTGCGACCCGTTGCCTGATGAGCGGGGCCTTCAGGCTTATGCGCACATAGACGCGTCCGGCATACTGCGCGCGAATTCTTACTCGCCCGCCGGCGCAAAGATTGACGACGCCGGCGTTCTGTCGACGCTTAAGCGACTCAGAAGTGCCTCAGAGATCAGAGGAGAGAAGCAATCATGAAAATTTGGAACGGATACGGGTCTGAGCACTCGATGAACCTGGTTCTCATCGGAAGGTTCAAGCGCGCGCGAGACGCAGAGAAGGTAGAGAAGAATATTGACAAGCTCAGCACTCAGGCTTCGAGAGATGACAGCCAGTCCTTCCACTTTGGTGAGCCTGAGGATCAGAAATTTTCAGACGACATGCTCTCGTTGCTGCGTAGCTTGAACCTCAACATCTTAGGACCTTCTGATCTCGGCCAGTTAGTATCTGACTATCACCTCAACCGCGAAGGCGATCAAATCACGGTCACGACTGACGAGTCTGAAGTGTCCGCGTTCGTGAAGCTCTTCATCGAGGCTGGAGCGAAGGTCGAAGTCTTTTCGGCGCACGACTACCCCTCCGATGCCGACGATGCCAGCTGACAGAGAAAGCGCCGATGCCTGAAGCAAATTGGGATGTATTCAGCGAGTTGCCCGGAGCCGCAGACGAAAACTTTGAGAAGCTTTGCCGCTCTTTGGTGCGCCGACACTACGGGCGCTTCGGTCGCTTTAAGCAACTCGCAAACCAGCCAGGCGTAGAGTTTCATCTTCAGCTGACGGAGTCTTGTGATCTCGGAGCGCCGCCACGCTGGTTTGGTTGGCAATGCAAATGGTATGAGCTGGCGAACGGACAAGACTTGGGAGCGACGCGCCGCAACAAGATCATCGAGGGCATGGAGAAGACGCGCAAGCATGTCCCAAGTGTAACCGATTGGAAGCTTTGGACGCGCCACACACTGACAAAGGGAGACCAAGAGTGGTTCTTCGCGCTTGAGAAAGACCGCTTCCCCGAGTTGAAGTTGGAGCTGCTGACGGCAACTGATATCGAAGACCTCTTGGTTGGACCGGGAGCGCTACTTCGAGAAACCTATTTCGGCGAGCTCGTTCTGACGCCTGCGCTACTTGCTGAGCAGCACAGGCTCGCTGCGGCTCCGTTCAAGCGACGATACCAGCCGGAAGTTCACGTTGTTGTTGGGGCAGAAGAGAAGATACTCAGGTGTCTGGGTGGCCAGGGCGCGTGGGAATCACTGGAGAAACTCTCACGTGCCCTTACAACGAATTGCGCGGACATTGCTTCGCTGACAGGGCAACTCAAAACTGAGATCAAGACCGGAGTCGACTCGCTCTTGGCTCGAGCTACCGGATTGGCTGACCTGCTCGACAGCCTGCACGCAGCGCTCGGTAAGGGCGACTTCGATGCTGTACAGCAAATGCTAGCCTCCAATCCGTCGCTGCCGGTGCGCTACGACCGACTCCTCTCGAAGCTGCGTGGGGCGCGTTCGGATGGAGCTCCGTTGGCCGCGAATCTGGTCGCGGACACTCACGCAGTTTCGTCGGTGCTGCGCAGTCTGGAGAAGTCGATCGACGTTCGAGCCGTGGCCGTGCTTGCAGCTGCGGGCGAAGGAAAGTCCGAGCTTGCCGTCAAGGTGACGCAAGCGGACGGAGAATTCCCCGGAGGTGTCTTGCTGCTGGGCAAGAATCTTCATGCAGGCCAGGGGCTTGACGATCTCGTGTCTGCATTCAAGATTTCTGGCAGGCCGGCGGAGAGCTTCGACCGGCTGGTTGAGGCCGTAGATGCGGCGGGTCAGCGCGCGGGCAAGCGCATCCCTATCGTGATTGACGGTCTAAATGAGGCGGAAGACCCGAGAAATTGGAGGGATGAGCTCTCCCGAGCGAATGAGCTTCTTAAGTACTTTCCGTACGTCCTGCTGGTTGTCACTCTGCGCAATGAGTTCGCGCAGATGTGTCTGCCCGAGGAGTTTCCTCAAGTTGAGCACAACGGGTTCCAGGAAGACCCGCAGACGGCCATCGACAAGTACTTTGAGTACTACAAGATCGACGCCACTGACGCGGATCTGCCAATTGAGTTCTTGCAGCACCCGTTGACGCTGAGAATCTTCTGTGAGGTGGTGAACCATCGACGCCAGCACTCTGTCGGGGTGGAGGCGCTGCCTAGTTCGCTTGCAAGCCTGTTCGAAGCGCACTTCAACAAGGTTGCCGAACGAGTTGCAGAGCTTTCTCCGACGGCGCATCGCATCTATCAGGATGAAGTGCAAGATGCGCTGCGGACGATCGCAGGTCTCCTCTGGGAGGACAACGCGAGAAACGTGGACTTCCAAGCTGCACGGCGTGCAGTTCGAGACACGGGCAGTTGGGACGCCAGCGTCATTCGCGCACTGGAGTCCGAAGGCGTCCTCGTTCGAACGACTTCTGAGGAAGGCGGCCAAGGAATCGCGTTTTCATACGACCTGATGGCCGGACATATGATGGCGCGCCACCTGCTTGCTAGGCCGGACTTGGCGCAGTGGCTGCAAAGCGATGAAGGACGCGCGTACTTCCAATTCCGTGAGCCTGGGTCGCATACCTTCGCCTTTGACGTGTTCCGGGCTCTTGTTGGCCTTTATCCGCAACGCCTTGGCAGACGCCAGCTTTGGCAAGACTTGTCGGATGAGAGCATCGTCTTGAACGCTCTGCTGTTGACAGCGCAATGCGACCCAAGCCATATCGGGCGGGAAACGGTAGAACGGTACGCCTGCGCAATGCAGGAGTCGAAGCAGTTCGCACAGATTGCCTTCAAGAGACTCCGAAGTACCAGGGCGGCGCGAGCGCACCCGTTTGACATGGACTTCTTGCACAGCGTGCTCTTGGTTATGCCCAATACGCAGCGCGATCTATTCTGGTCTGAGTGGGTTCGCGAGAGGTCTGAGGAAATTGAAGACGACTTCAAGTTCCTGTCGTCCAGATGGAAATCGGGCGACCTAGACGAGCGAGAAATTCGGCGGACGCGCTGGGTTATGTGGACGTTGACGTCAACGTCCAGAAGGCTGCGCGACGTGGCCACCAAGATCCTGTACGAATTCGCCACCAAGCGGCCTGCAGAGTTCTTCCGGCTGGCAGTGGAGGCAATTGCCGTTTCAGACCCATACGTCCCTGAGCGGATGTTCGCCGCAGCCTACGGAGCGGCGCTGACCACCTGGTCGGATATTAATGCTGTGGAGATGCGTGAGGCACTGCCTAAAGTTGCTCGTGAGATTTATCAAGCGATGTTCGCACCTGGCGCGACGCATCCTACATGGCATGCCCTATATCAGCAGTACTGTCTGGGAACCATTGCCATCGCAAGGATGGTTGATCCGGCTTGCTTGCCTGAGGACGAGGCAGCTCACCTCCTTCCACCGTTTAGTCATCTGCCTAGTCCCTTTGAGAACATGCCGAAGTACGACACGGCGATGATCGAACGTGCGAAGCGTGCGGCGATTCGAATGGACTTCGGCAACTACACGATCGGAAGACTGATTCCAGATCGTTCGAACTACGACTTCGATAACCCCGAGTATCAGCGGGTACTGCCGGCAATCGTTTCGCGAATGCTGGTGCTTGGCTATGACCCCGAGCAGTTCGAAGCTGTTGACCGGCAAATGAACTCCGGCCCTCGTGTGGGAGGTGACAAGCACAAGGTCGACCGATACGGGAAGAAGTACGGCTGGATCGCTTACTTCGAGATGTGGGGTGTCCGGTACGCAAAGGGTCTCCTTGCCGAGGAGCCCAGCGCCCGCCCCTCAGATGCGGACATCGACCCGACGTTCCCACTCGATGCCGTGAGCATCGACCTGCAGCTCCCAGACTTGTTCAGCGGTCAGCCAACGGGTATCGGCGATTGGGTGGTGAGAGGTCCGCAACCAGACTACCGCGGCGTCCTCGAGATCGCGGAGGTTGATGGCCTGACGGGGCCGTGGATCGTACTTGATGGGTTCCTCGAACAAAACGGTCCCGCTGATGACCGACAGGTCTTCACTTTCCTCCGAGGTGTACTCGTGGACAACGGAGACATCGAACGCCTGTGCACGTTGTTCACTGGTCTTGAATACCCCGGCAATTACGCCATTCCGGAGGAGCCAAGCTACTACTACACCTATGCGGGTGAGATGCCTTTCTCCTCGACTCCGGGAATGCCGGTCGCTAATGAGCGAGAGGACGACCGCGCCGAATACATGGTGTCCGCTGATAGACGGTCAAACAATGGCGTCACGGTCGACATCCCGGTGCAGAAGTACAACTGGGAGAGCTACCACAGTGTGGTTAACCAGAGCAGCGGTGCGAGCCTGCCCTCTAAACGGCTCTGTGAGGCTTTGAGTCTCAGGTACCGCGCCAACAAATGGGACTTGCACGATACTTCAGGCGTCGCATCCCTGTATCGCGAAATCGGCGAGTATGGCTCGCAGATCAATGGCTCTTTCAGCTATCTGCGTCGTGACCTTCTTGACAGCTACTTGACGCAGTCCGGCAAGTCGCTGGTGTGGCTTATGTGGGGAGAGCGTGGCGTCCATCACCGGTCAGCCGAGGCGAGCAACCTGCATGAGTACTATGCGAACCACCAGCATATTCACAAGCGTACTCACGTCTATAAGTGTCAGTGGTTCGGATGAACATTGTCGCGCCGACTTTTGCGCGCGCGTTTTGTAGCGAATCGAGGTGACGGCGTTCCAGCCTGTGCGTCTCGCATGGGTCTGTGCGGTCGTGCTGCGCAGCCATGCTTCGGTGCGAGCCGAAGCGTGGCGATGCGCGCGCGGCGACGATGGCGGCCTGCCCAACTCGTAGTTCACGCAATGTCCAACGCCCCCGCAGCGCCCTCCGATCGCCGCGTCATCCTGCTCATTCTCTGCCTGGCCGTGCTCATCGCCCAGGTGGATACCTCGGTCGTGAACCTCGCGGTGCTTGCGATTGGCGTCGGCTTGCACGCGCCGCTGCCCGCGCTGCAATGGGTGGTGGACGGCTACAACCTGAGCTATGCCGCGCTGCTGATGACCGGCGGCACCCTGGCCGATCTGCTCGGGCGGCGGCGCGTGCTGATGGCCGGCGCGGCGGTGTTCGTGCTGGGTTCCT
>NZ_JBYCKI010000048.1:0-6870 GCF_057473305.1 Thiomonas sp. TH-17 | reverse complement strand
GGTGCATGACGATGACATCGGGCTTGGCCAGCGCCAGGCGCTCGGACGTGAGGCCGTAGGTCATGTTGAATTCATGCGCGGACGGCAGCAGCGCGCCCGACATGCGCTCGTTCTGCAGGCGCAGCATCATGATGACGTCGGCGCCGCGGATGCCCTCGGCCATGTCGTGGCAGACGCGCACGCCCATGTCGCGCAGGTTGTCGGGCGCCAGCGTCTTGGGGCCGACGGCGCGCACCTCGGCGGCGCCCAGGGTGGTGAGGGCGTGAATGGCCGAGCGCGCCACGCGCGAATGCACGATGTCGCCGACGATGGCCACGGTGAGGTTGCTGAAGTCGCCCTTGAAATGACGGATGGTGTACATGTCCAGCAGGCCCTGAGTGGGGTGGGCATGGCGGCCATCGCCGGCGTTGACGATGTGCACATGCGGGGGCGTGTGCTGGGCGATGAGAAAGGGCGCGCCGCTGTCGGCATGGCGCACGACGAAGACATCGGCATCCATCGCTTCGAGGTTGGCGATGGTGTCGAGCAGGCTCTCGCCCTTGCTCGTGCTGGAGCGCTGGATGTCGAGGTTGAACACATCGGCCGACAGGCGTTGCGCCGCGATCTCGAAGGTGGTGCGGGTGCGCGTGCTGTTCTCGAAGAACAGGTTGAACACGCTCTTGCCCCGCAGCAGCGGGACTTTTTTCACTTCGCGGCTGCCGAAGCTCACAAAGCCCTGCGCGGTGTCGAGGATGTGCGTGAGCACGTCGCGCGGCAGGCCTTCGGGGGTGAGCAGATGGCGCAATTCGCCGTTTTTGTTGAGCTGGGGGTTGTGGGCGCGGGTCATGTTCACCAACTCGGTTTATTTGCTCACGAGGTCGAAACGAAAGCGGATGCCGTCGGCCACGTCTTCATCGCGCAGCAGCGCGAGCGAGACTTCTGGGGGCAGATCGATAAGCGTGCTGGCGGCGATCTGCGGGCAGATGGGCAGCTCGCGGCCGCCGCGGTCCACCAGTACCGCCAGGTCGATGCGCGCCGGACGGCCGAAGTCGAACAACTCGTTGATGGCCGCACGGGTGGTGCGGCCGGTGTGCAGCACGTCGTCGATCAGCAGCACGGCGCGGTCGGCGATGGGCACCGGCAAGGCGGTGCGGTTGGCGCTTGGATGCAGGCCGCGGGTGGCGAAGTCGTCACGGTGAAAGGTCGACGAGACCACGCCGTAGGGCTGCGCCAGTTGCAGGTCGGCGTGCAGACGTTGCGCCAGCCAGGCGCCGCCGGAATAGATGCCGATGAGCAAGGGCGGCTCGGCCTGTGCTGCGACAGTGCTGCGAACCTGGGCGAGCAGTTGGGCGTAGAGCGCCTCGGCGTCTGGAGGGGCGGTGATTGCGGAAGCAGGAGCGGAAGGCATGGTCAGCGTTGCTGCAGATATTGTTCGACGATGAGTTGGGCGGCAGCGCTGTCCACGTCGTCGGCGCCTTCGTCTTCGGCGGCGACCGAGGTGTAGCGTTCATCCACCAGCGCCACGGGCAGGCCGAAGCGGCCTTCAAGCTGGCGGGCGAAGCGCTGGGCGTGGGCGGTATTGTCGTGCGCGGCGCCGTCGGGGTGCAAGGGCAGGCCGACGACGAGTTGCTGCGGCTGCCACTCCCGGATGAGCGCGGCGATGGCGTCGAACTTGAGGTCGTTGCGATCAGCGCGCAGGGTGCGCAGCGCCGTGGCGCTGCGGGTGATGCTGTTGCCCACCGCCGTGCCGATGCGCTTGGCGCCCCAGTCGAAACCGAGCACCGTGATGTCAGTTCCGCACGGCCGTTCCGACGGAAATGACCCCCCCTCGGGGGGAGGCGAGCGCAGCGAACCAGGGGGTCGTTGCAACCTAGGCATGTCCTGCGGTTTGCGACAACATGGCGGGGTTGAAGCCCAGCAGCGCCATGGCGGCGTTGAAGCGGGCTTCCACCGGGGTGTCGAACAACACGATGGGGTCCGCCTCGACGGTGAGCCAGCCGTTCTGGCCGAGTTCTTCTTCGAGTTGCCCGGCGTTCCAGCCTGAATAGCCCAGGGCGATGAGCGTGCGCGCCGGGCCGTCGCCTGCGGCCATGTGTTCGAGCACATCCTTGGAGGTGGTCATCTGCAGGCCGCCGGGAATGTCGAGGCTGGAGGCGAAGGCGGTTTCGGCGGCTTCGTGCAGGACAAAGCCGCGCTCGGTCTGCACCGGGCCGCCCTGCAACACGGGCTGCGCGGCGGGCAGACTGGCCGTGTCCAGGCCCACGCGTTCGAACAATTCCTTGACGGTAATGTCCGACGGGCGGTTGATGATCAAGCCGAGCGCGCCGCGCGCCGAATGCTCGCAGACGTACACCACGGTACCGGCAAAATTCTCGTCGGCCATGCCCGGCATGGCGATCAAAAACTGGTTGCTCAGATTGGAGGCGTCGGGGCGAGGGTTCATGGGGTGGAGTTTATCGCGCCGACGGGCAACGCTTGCGGTGCTGGGCTATGGTGTCTTCCCCAATGATGCGATGGACTGCGATGAGCTCTGAAAACGCTGCTTGTTCTGAATACCCAGGCCAGCGGCTGCCGCTGGGTCTGGTTTGGCTGCGTCGTGATTTGCGACTGCACGACAACGCGGCGCTGTACGCCGCCCTGCGCGCCTGCGACAAGGTGGCGCTGGCGTTTGTTTTCGACTGCGACATTCTCGATCCGCTGTTGCAGCGCGGGCTGCAGGCGGATCGGCGGGTGGAGTTCATTCTGGCGTCGGTCGCGGAAATTGACGCCGCTTTGCGCGAACACGGCGCGGCGCTGATCGTGCGCCACGCCAGCGCGCGCGAGGCGATTGCCGAGCTGGCCGCCGAGTTGGGCGCGCAGGCGGTGTTCTGCGGACGCGACGATGAGCCCGAGGCCCTCGCGCGCGACGGAACCGTTGAGCACGCCTTGCTGCAAGACGGGCGGGTGCTGCGTACCGTCAAGGAGCACATGATTTTCGAGCGCGATGAGGTGTTGACGGCGCAGGGCAAGCCGTACTCGGTCTTTACTCCCTACCGCACTACCTGGCTGGCGCGTTATGCCGCCCAGCCGCAGCAACCCGTCGATAGTGAGCGTGAAGTGACGTCCGCCCGACTGGCTGAGCTGCCTGGGGCGTTGCGACAACCGTTGCCCACCTTGTCCGAGCTGGGTTTTGCACCGTCGAATTTGCATGAGCTGAAACTGCCGCTGGGCGCTTCGGGCGCGGCGGCGCTGGTGGACGACTTCAGCCGTCGCATCGATGACTACGACCAGGCGCGCGACTTCCCGGCGCGCAAAGGGCCGAGCTATCTCTCGGTGCATCTGCGCTTCGGCACGGTGTCGGTGCGCGAACTGGTCGCGCTGGCGTGGGCGCGGCAGCAGGCGGGCAGCGAGGGGGCCAGGGTTTGGCTATCCGAGCTGGTGTGGCGCGACTTTTATTTCCAGATTCTGTTTCACCATCCGCATGTGGTGAATGCGGCGTTCAAGCCGGTTTACGACCGCATTCAGTGGCGCAACGACCCGGATCAGTTTGCCGCCTGGTGCGAAGGCCGCACCGGCTATCCGCTGGTGGACGCGGCCATGCGCCAGATCAACCAGACCGGCTATATGCACAACCGCCTGCGCATGGTGGTGGCGAGTTTTCTCACCAAAGATCTGGGCATCGACTGGCGCTGGGGCGAGCGCTACTTTGCCGATCATCTCAACGATTTCGACCTGGCGGCGAACAATGGCGGCTGGCAGTGGGCTGCGAGCAGCGGTTGCGATGCGCAGCCGTACTTCCGCATTTTCAACCCGGTGGCGCAAAGCGAGAAATTTGATGCCAACGGGGATTTCATCCGCCGCTATGTACCCGAGCTGGCGCAGCTTTCGTCCAAGGACATTCACGCGCCGTGGAAGGCCCCCGCCACGCTGCTGCAGGCGGCCGGGGTGCGGTTGGGGAGCACCTACCCCGCGCCGATCGTGCGACACGATCTGGCGCGGGCCGAAACGCTGGAGCGCTACGCGGTGGTGAAGGCTCAGTGATTCACTGCCGACTGGGTAAAGGTGCGAATCAGTTCGAGCAGCTCGGTCTCGGAATAGGGCTTGCCGAGATAATGATTCACCCCAAGCTGCGCGGCGTAGTTGCGGTGCTTGTCGGCGATGCGCGAGGTGATCATGATGATGGGCAGCTTCTGCAGCCGTGAGTCGGCGCGGATGTTGCGGGTGAGGTCGAAGCCGTCCATGCGCGGCATTTCGATGTCGAGCAGAATCACATTGGGCAGGGTGCTGGTCTGCTGCAGTTGCTCCAGGGCGTCGAGGCCGTCTTTGGCGAGTTGCACCAGATAGCCGTTGCGCTGCAGGAAGCGCTGCGTGACGCGGCGCACGGTGATGGAGTCGTCCACCACCATGATCAGCGGATTGCCGCCCTTCGCGGCCTGCGCCGCGTCGCCCGTGGGAGTCAGCCCGGACACATCGATCAGCGCGTCAGTGTGCACGGATGTTGAGACCGAGGTGGAAACTGCGGCGGTGGGAGCGGCTGCGCCCTGAGCGGGCGCCAGCGGCACCGCCTGCATGCGGGCGAAGGCATCAGCGCCATAAACCGCGGCGAGGGCCACCGGGTTGTAGATCAGCGCGGCGTCCCCGTTGGGCAGCACGGAAATGCCGGCCAGACCGGGCACGCGTGAGAGCTGCGGCCCCAGGTTTTTCACCACCACTTCGCGGTTGCCCACGACTTCATCAACCTGAATGGCCACACGCTGCGTGGCGCTTCGAATCACCACCACGGGCACGCTTTTGCCGAACGGCTCGCTGCTGCCGCCCGATTGTCCGAGCAGGGCGCCCAGCCAGTAGAAGGGCAGGGTGCTGTCGGCATAGGTGATGGATTGGGTGTGCGCGGCGCTGGCGATCTGCTCGGGTTTGAAGCGCAGAACGATGTCCACCAGATTGGCCGGCACGGCATACACGGCGGCGCCGGTGCGCAGCAAGACGACATGGGTGATGGCGGTCGTCAGCGGCAGCAGCAGGGTGAAGCGAGCGCCGGAGCCCGGTTGGTTGTCGAGCAGCACGCGACCGCCCAGCGCGTTGACTTCGGTGCGCACCACGTCAAGGCCGACGCCGCGGCCCGCGACGGCCGTGGTGCTTTCGGCGCTACTGAAATTGGGCCGGAACACCAGTTGCGTGAGTTCGTCTTCAGACAGCGGCTGATCTGGCGCGACCAGGCCGAGGCGTTCGGCCTTGGCGCGGATGGCGCCGTAGTTGAGGCCGCGCCCGTCGTCGGCCAGGGTGATGACGACTTCGTTGCCGTCTTGCCGCAGGCTCAGGGTGAGGGTGCCGACTTCGGATTTGCCTGCAGCCTTGCGCTCTTGAGCGGTTTCGATGCCGTGCGCCACGGCGTTGCGCAGCAAGTGGTCGAAGCTGCCGGAAACGCGCTCCAGCACCCCTCGGTCGAGCTCAATGGTGCCGCCGATGATTTCCAGACGCACAGCTTTGCCGAGGTCTTTGGCCGCCTGACGCACGGTGCGGTAGAGGCGCTCGGCCAGGCTGTCGAACTCGACCATGCGGGTGCGCAGCAAATCGCGCTGCAGCTCGCGGGTCTGGCGCGCCTGGCGGGTCATGTCGTCGTCGACTTCGCGCAGCACGCGGCTGAGCGTGCCTTGCACCATGGCGATGTCGTTGACCGACTCGGCCATCATGCGGGTGAGTTCCTGCGCGCGGGTGAAGCGGTCGAATTCGAGCGGGTCGAAGTCGCGGTTTTCGTCGCGCGCGGCCTGCACCTGCGCGCTCATCTGCGCCTCGGCCTGAATTTCGATTTCGCGCACCTGCTGGCGCAGACGTTCGAGGTTGTCGCTCAGATCGCCCACCGAACCGCGTATGGCGCCGAACTCGTTTTCAAGCCGGGCGCGCGAAATGGTGATTTCGCCCGCCTGATTGACCAGCCGGTCGAGCAGCCCGGCGCGCACGCGCACAGCCTGTGCGGCGATACGCGGCGTGAGGGTGCGGGTGATCGGCTCGGCCGCCGCAGGCATGGCAACCGCAGTGACGGCAACCGCAGGCTGGGTCGACGCGGCGGTGTCGGGCTCGGCGCTTGGGGTGAACACCTCGGAAACGGTGGCCGCCGGGAGGTCGGCCAGTTGGTTTTCGCCGCGCTGAGCCGCGCTGCACAGGCGGTCGAAACGGGTGTTGAGATGGTCGAAGCGGCCCAGCAGCTCGGCCAGATCGGCCTCGCTGACCGGCGCATTGGCCGTCAGGGTGTCGATGTCGGATTCGAGGCTGTGCGCCAGGTCGCCGAGCTGCATGGCGCCGGCCATGCGCGCACTGCCTTTGAGCGTGTGCAGCGCCCGCATGGCTTGTGCCGCGGGTGCGGTATCCAGCGGATGCTGTTCCCACTGGCGCAGGCTGGCGGCCAGGGCGGGCAGCAGTTCGTTGGCTTCGTCCTCGAAAATCGGGAACAGGTCAGGGTCGATGGTGTCGACCAACTGGTCGGCAGACGCGGCAAACGGGGCTGCGCTGGCCTCCGGCTGCGGCGCTTCGGCCCAGGTCGGCTCAGGAGTTGCGGGCGCAAGCTCAGGCGCGGCGATTTGTTCAGGCTGGACAGCCGGTTCGGCCGTGGTTACCGACTCGGCGCTCGGCTGGGCATTCTGGGCCAGCGCAGCTTCCTGCAGGGCTTCGAGCCGGGCGAGCAGCTCTGCTTGCACGGGCTTGAGGAAGCCCGCGGCAAACTGGTGCAGCAGTTGTTTGATGTCGCTGGACGCCTGTGCCAAGGCATCGAGATCGGCAGGGCGCGCGGTGTGCGCGGGCAGGTCGCGCAGGGCGTCGAGCGCATGCTCGGTCTGGCTGGCGAGATCGGCCACGCTGCGCAGGCCGACGGTGGCCGAACTGCCGGCGAGCTTGTGCGCCGAAATGACGGCCGCATCG
>NZ_JBYCKI010000047.1:0-7215 GCF_057473305.1 Thiomonas sp. TH-17 | reverse complement strand
GATGAATACGTCGTGCAGCACAACGTCAAACCCAAGCCGTTCATCTGGACGAAGCGCGCTGCCGACATCCTGCAGAAGGTCATTCGCGCCAACAGTCGCTTAAGTTCCAAACAGAATGGAACACTACACTAGGTAATCGAGACACCTGGGTACGCCGGTGGCAGCGGGTATGCGGCGTCCATTGCGGCGGTCCGTACAGGCTGCCACGGCTTCGTTGAAATCGAGGATGTCCTCGTGATGATGACGTACCAGCTCGCTGTGGTACGAGCGCATCCATTCGACGGGAGGGCGCAACATGATCAGGATGCGTGCTTCGGGATTGAGATGCCTGATGTTGTCGGCAGCGCGCTCCGAGAACAGGTGGTTGGTCGACGCATCGCCGCGCCAGCGCGTGTTCTGACTGCCTTGGTACAAGGTCATATAGGCGTCGCGATCACAGATGGCGTCCTTGTCGGCGATGCAGAGTTCCGGGCAAAGATGGTTTGGCTCCTTGACGCGCGCGTAGTCGTTCACGTCGTAGGGGAAATAGATCTGCGGGTGGTGACGCAGATACTCGTACAGCGAAGTCGTGCCGCATTTCGGCGCGCCGACGATGAACAGGTTCGGGGTGGTCGGCAGAGGGCTCGTGGCGTTCATGGCCGCCTCGTGCAAATGGCGATCCGAGTCTATGCGAAGCGCACTCGAAGCGAGGCATTACGAATGCGTAATCTTGTGTTGTCGCGACAGTACATCCCTGTGCCGCAGCGGGTTGGCAAGCCGCCATAATGTTCATCTGCAACGTGTACCCATGGTGCGGTGTGTGGTGAAGACCATGCTTGCGATCACGGAGGTCGTGTCAACTCGGGCGTCCATCGGTCGATGTTGCGATTGTTTGCAATCTCGCGGGTGTGAATCGCCAGATCGCGCGAATACTGTGCGGGGTATTGGCGTATTATTTTGCGTCTGGAGTAGGTTTTATCCAACGCGATGTGGCGCCCCATGGGTTGCCCGAGTGTCGGGTTCACAGGGTGTGTTCACCAGGGGGCGGAAATGACAGACTTGGCTGTGACCATGGCGGGTGCGGATGCCATCCAGCCAGGTCCGGACACCATCGAACGTGTCGGCGGCATCAGTGTCGATGAGTTCATTCGCCGCTTCCGCAAACCGCGACGGCCGGTGGTACTGACCGATGCGATGAAAGACTGGCCGGCGCTGCAGAAGTACACGCCGGAGTATTTCATTCGCGAATACGCTGATGCGGCCGTGCGCTGTGCCGGCAAGGACTGCCGGCTGGGGGATGCGCTCGCTCAGTTGCTCGGTGCCACCGAGGACAACCCAGGGCCGTATCCCTGCACCGTCCGCGATTGCAAGCCGTTCATCGGCGACATCTCGCCACGCTTTGGTCATAGTCTGCCCAACCGGCATACCCATCCCATGGTGCCGGAGTTGCTTTTCAACTCGATCAGCCATCTCGACATCTTCTTCGGCGGGCCGGGCAGCAACTTTCCGTTTCCGCACTACGACTACCTGCGCATGCACGGATGGGTGGCGCAGATCTACGGCGACAAGGAGTTCACCCTGTTCGACCCGGGCCAGGAACATCTGTTCTACGTGGATCCCGAACGTCCCTGGCGCTCGACGATGGAGTCGTCGAAGGGCCCCGATCCCGAGCGCTATCCCTTGTTCGCCAAGGCGCGGGGGCGCAAGACCATTCTTCGTGCGGGGGAGGCGATCTTCATCCCGTGCGGTACCTGGCACGCGGTGCGCAGCCTGAATGCAAGCATGAGCATCGTGTTCGACCAGCTCGAGTCCAGCAACTGGCGCGAGTTTTGCGGCGAGGTCATCGCATTGCGGCGGCGCCACGGACAGCCGGTCAAAGCAGCGGCGCTGGGCGCTTATTTGTGGCTGCTCGGGCCGGTCATGGACATCGTCGAGCGATTGGGTGCCAACAAGCGTCAGGACTGGGGAGTGCGCTGAAGCACAGCGCGGACCAGTGTGGCACATCGATGGAAGAACACCGGGTGATCGGGGGTGGATCATTGGACTGGGGCGAATATGACGACAGACAAGCTTGAAATCGGAGGTCAAACGACTTCCAGAGACAGCGACATCGTGGTCGACCTGACGCCGGATCGGCGAACTGGGTTGAGCCTCGACGAGTTCATCACCTGTTATCGCGATCCGCGGCGACCGGTGATTCTCACGGATGCGGCGGTGGCATGGCCCCTGTATCGCCATGGCACGCCGGATTACTTCCGTGAGCACTACGGGCAACGCAGGGTGCGTGTGCGTGGCCGTGAGTACGTGCTCGCCGAACTGATCGACCTGCTGCAGGCGTCGACCCTGGAGCGGCCCGGCCCATACCCATGCAAGTTCGAGGTCACACGGGACTTCCCCGAGTTGCTTGCCGAGGTCAGCCCGAGGCCCCGCTACAGCTTGCCTGATCGCCAACGCGACCCACTGCTGCCGCAGCGGATCTTCAGCCATGTCAACAATCTCGAGATTTTTTTTGGCGGGCCTGGTGGCGAGTTTCCGTATCTGCACTACGACGTCATGCGCCTGCACGCCTGGATCACGCAACTGCACGGCGACAAGGAGTTCACCCTGTACGCCCCCGGCCAGGAGCACCTGCTGTACGTTAATCCGGAGGTTCCATGGCAATCGAGCATCAAGGACCACCATCATCCCGATTACGCGCGCTATCCGCTGTTTCGCCAGGCCAAGTCCGAGAAAGTGGTGGTGCATGCCGGTGAAACGCTTTTCCTGCCTTGTGGCTGGTGGCACACCGCGCGCAGCCTCGGCGTGACGATTTCGATCGCATTCGATCAGCTTGGTGCGGACAATTGGAGTGCTTTCATCGGCGATGTCGCCGAAGAGCGCAGCAGGCTCGGGCATCCAATGAAATCGCTTGCGATTGCCACGTACCTGCGGCTGATCGGCCCGCTCCTGCGCACCGGGGAACGTTTCGGCCGCAACCAGGCGCCGCATTGGGGCGCAAGATGACGCAGAAGCCCCGTGCCGAGGCGCATCCGCAGGGACCGCCAACTGACCTGTCCACGTGCCTGCGCACGCAGGCGCAGCACCGGGCGCAGGAGGACGCGCTGGTGGCCGCTGGCCGAACATTGTCCTATGCGGAAGTGTTTGCGCGCGCGGAGACCATGGCGACAGGTCTGCGGCAGCGTGGCCTGCCACGGGATGCCGTGGTGGCGCTGGTGACGGCGCGCGAGCCGGATTCCATCATCGCCTTGCTCGCCATCCTGCTGGCCGGTGACGCGAGCCTTCCACTGGACCGCACCTATCCGCCTGCGCGTCTCGCCACGATGCTGGAGGATGCGCGGCCTGCGCTGCTGCTCGCAACGCCCGACGCATCCTTGCAGTTGCTGGCCGGCAACACCATTCCCTGTCTCGATCCGGCAGTGATCGTCGCGCAGCCGGGCATCCCCGCGCCGTCGCAGGACGGGCAGGGCACGCTGATTTATGTGCTTTTCACCTCGGGATCGACGGGACGCCCGAAAGGCGTGGCCATGCGCAGCGAAGCCATTGCCGCGCTGGTCGCATGGCACCAGGCACATGCGCGGCTCGGTCTGCCCGCGCGCACGCTGCAATTCGCCCCGCTGGGCTTCGACGTCGCGTTTCAGGAGATCCTGACGAGCTTCGCCACCGGCGGCACACTGGTGCTGGCCAGCGAGGCCGAACGCCGCGACCCCTACGCTCTGCTCGATCTCATCGAGCGCGAACACATCGAACGGGTCTACATGCCGTACGTCGCCCTGCAAGCACTCGCCGAGGCGGCCGCAGTCGCCGGCAAGGCGCCATCGACGTTGCGCGATGTGATCACTGCGGGCGAGCAGTTGCGCATCACGCCGGCGATCCGCGCGCTGTTCGGCGCCCTGCACGGCAGCGTGCTGCACAACCACTATGGCCCGACCGAGGCGCATGTGGTCACCGCCCATGAACTCGTCGGCGATCCGGGCGCGTGGCCCGAGCTTCCGCCCATCGGCCGGCCACTGCCGCATGTGCGCATCCGCCTCGTCGATGAGGCTGAGCAGGTCGTCGAAGGGGATGCGGAAGGCGAACTCTTGCTGGGTGGCACATGCCTCGCCGCGGGTTATATCCACCAGCCGGAACTGACGCGTGAACGTTTCATCGAGCGCGATGGTGCGCGCTGGTACCGCACCGGCGACCGCATGCGCGATGCTGGTGACGGGGAATTGCATTACCTCGGACGCGTCGATACGCAGATCAAACTCGACGGCTACCGCATCGAGCCAGCGGAGATCGAGGCGGTGCTCTGCCGACATCCCGCGGTCGCCGAGGTTGCCGTGGTCGCATCCGGCGACAGCGCGGGGCGGCGGCTGATCGCTCATGTCGTCCCGCGCGATGCGCAAGCAGACGACGACGCCATCATTGCCGAGCTGCGGGCCCATTGCCATGCGCAGCTCGCACCCTACCTCGTGCCGCAGATCTTCGTGCTCGTGCCGCTTCTGCCCTTGACGGCCAGCGGCAAGGTCGACCGCCAGACACTGGCGGACGCGCATGCCGACACGGCGCCAGTCTGGCCGCAGTCCCTGCCGTTGCCACAGCAGCTGGCGGCCCTGTGGAGGCAATTGCTGGGCCTTGCCGAGCTCGACCCGCAAGCCAACCTGTTCGATCTCGGTGCCCGCTCGCTGACCGTGGTGCGTGCGCTGACCGAGTTGCGCCGGCACGGTTATCGCAAGCTCACGGCGGCGCAGATCTACGAACACCCGAGCGTGGCGAAGCTGGCCGCCTGCCTTGCCGCATCGACGACCGCATCGACGACCGCATCGACGGCCGCGCCGGCGGCTGACGCCGGCGCGCGCCTGCGCGGCGAGCGGCAGCGGGCGGCACTGCACCGTTTCGCGCCGCGCCCGCGGGGAACTTCATGAGCCACCAGGCGGACGTCACAGCGACCGGTATCGCCATCGTCGGCATGGCGGGTCGCTTCCCAGGCGCCGATTCGATCGACGCATTCTGGGCCAACCTGTTGGCGGGGCGCGAGAGCATCACGCGCTTCACCGCCGCGCAGTTGTCGCCGCTGGTCCCGGGAGACTTGCGACAGCATCCGCGCTACGTGCCCGCGCGCGGCATCATCGCCGACGCCGACCGTTTCGATGCTGCCTTCTTCGGCATCCCGTCACGCGAAGCACTGTTGATGGACCCGCAGCAACGTGTCGTTCTCGAGCTGTGCTGGAACGCGCTGGAAGATGCTGGCGTCGATCCGGGTCGTTTCGCCGGTGACATCGGCGTCTATGCGGGCACGTCCAACAACGGCTATCGCAAGCTGGTCGATGCATCTCCGGGGCTGGTGGCATCGGCGGGCGAATTCGCCGCCATGCTCGCCAACGAGAAGGACTATGTCGCGACGCGCGTGGCCCACCGGATCGGCCTCACCGGTCCGGCCTTGAGTATCCACACCGCCTGCTCGACTTCGCTGGTCGCCGTCGCCCAGGCCTGGTATGCGCTGATGAGCTGGCAGTGCGATCTGGCACTCGCCGGAGGCATCAACATCGTCGTGCCGCAGGAGTCGGGCTACCTGCCGGCCGAAGGTGGCATGGAGTCTGCCGACGGCCATTGCCGGCCGTTTGACCGCGACGCCGACGGCACGGTGTTCTCGTCCGGCGGCGCGGTCGTGGTGCTCAAGCGGCTCGAAGAGGCGATTGCCGCTGGCGACACCATCTACGCAGTCATCCGCGGCGTAGGCGTCAACAACGACGGTGGCGACAAGGCCAGCTTCGGCGCACCCAGCGTGCGTGGGCAGGCTGCCGTGATCCGCCAGGCGCTGGCCAGCGCGGGTGTCAGCGCCGCATCGATCGGTTACGTCGAGGCCCATGGCACCGCCACACCGCTCGGGGATCCGATCGAGGTTGCCGCACTCGACCGCGCATTCGCCGAGGACGGCGCCGCGCCGGGGAGCTGCTGGCTTGGCTCGGTGAAGAGCAACTTCGGCCACATCAACGCAGCCAGCGGCATCGCCGGCCTGATCAAGGCGGCGCTGACGCTGCACCACGAACGCATCCCGGCGACGCTGCACTACCGCACGCCGAATCCGCAGATCGATTTCTCCGCCAGTCCATTCCGGGTGGCCGACCGCGTGGTCGAGTGGCCCCGCGGCGGCGAGCCGCGGCGGGCCGGTGTGAGCTCGTTCGGCGTAGGTGGCACCAACGCGCATGTGATCCTCGAGGAGGTGCCACCGATGCCGGCGTCCGCGTCGGGCCGTTGCCTGCACATGCTGCCGCTCTCGGCGCGTGACGAAGCGGCGCTGCAGCGACGCGCGCAGCAACTGGCCGCGGCCCTGGCGGGCGACGACGCTCCCGCGCTGGCGGACGCGGCCTGGACGCTCGCGATGGGGCGGCAGCCCATGGCCGCGCGCGGCTTCGTGGTGGCCGCCGATGCCCACCAGGCGATCGAACGGTTGCCCCGGATCAGCACGCATGCGGCACCGACGGAACCGCTATCGCTGGTGATGCTGTTTCCCGGTCAGGGCGCGCAGCATGCAGGCATGGCGCGCGAACTGGTGGAACACGAGCCGGTATTCCGCGAGGCCTTCGAACGCGGCTGCGAGCTGGCCAGCACCTTGCTGGGCGAGGATCTGCGCGCGCTGATCCTGCCGGCAGCGGGCGGCGAGAGCGAAGCCGCGCGGCGACTGGCCGAGACGCGATTCACCCAGCCGGCCCTGTTCGTGGTCGAGTATGCACTGGCCGAGTTGTGGGCGGCGTGGGGACTGCAGCCGACGGCGATGATCGGCCACAGCGTCGGAGAGTACGTGGCGGCCTGCCGGGCCGGCGTGTTCGCGCTGGAGGATGCGATGGCGCTGGTGGTTGCGCGTGGCGCGGCGATGTTCGCGCAGCCGCCAGGCGCCATGCTGGTGGCGCGCATCGACGCAGCGGCGCTGAGCCGCCGCCTTCCGGATGGCGTCGAGATCGCCGGGATCAACGCGTCGGCGCAGACCGTACTCAGCGGCCGTGCCGAGGCCATCGATGCGTTTGCCGACACGCTGGCTGTCGAGGACATCGCCTGCACCCGGCTGCGCGTCAGCCACGCCTTCCACAGCCACCTCATGGACAGTGCGCTGCCGCTGTTCCGGCGGGCGTTCGATGGCGTCGTGCTGCATCCGCCGGTGCGGACGTTCTATTCCTGCGTCAGCGGCCTGCCGGTCACCGCGGAAGAGGCGACCTCGGTCGACTACTGGTGCCGGCAGTTGCGCGCGCCGGTGCG
>NZ_JBYCKI010000046.1:0-16295 GCF_057473305.1 Thiomonas sp. TH-17 | reverse complement strand
CCACCGTGGCTTCGAGTACCAGTTCGCTTTGCGGAATCTTGAGGAAGGTCAGGGTGTTGTTGCAGGCCTTGAACTGCACGCCCTGATTGGCCAGATCACCGATCATGCCGGCGAACAGCGCGCCCTGCGGTGTTTTGGCGCCATTGAGCAGAAAGTGAATGGCCTTGCCGTAGCCCACCACGATGAACTGCATCTTGGGGTCGAGTTCCAGCACGTTTTGAATATTGATCAGCCCCTCATAGGCCTGCTCCAGGCTGTCGCTGATCTGAAATGCCACTTTCCATGGTTCGCTGGAAATGGCCTTCGCGGGCACCGGCCCTTGCGTCTGCGCCTGCGCAAGCTGGGCGCCGCCCAGGCCAATGAGGCCTGCGCCGAGCAGTCTGATGCGGTCGCGTGGGTTCATGGCAGTCTCCTCGTTTTTTGGTCAGACCGATGTGTGCGGATGAGTGCGCCGGGTGTGCAGATGATGCAGGCTCCAACGCTGGCGCTCAGCGAGCCAGCGGTACAGCCAATATCCCACCAGGGTCACGAACACCACCGCCAGGGTGTTGAAAAACACCGCGCCGGGCAGGATGGCCAGCAGCTCGAAGCCATTGAAGTCGCGCCATTTCACCACGGCGGTGAGCAAGGCGCTGAGCACACCGAAACCCGCGCCAATGGCGGCATTGATACGCAGCAGGGTGGGCAGGGTGAGGACGGCGGTATCGATCTGGGGGGAAGTCATGTGTGAGAGAAAAAATCAGTTGCGCAC
The DNA here is from genome assembly GCF_057473305.1 of Thiomonas sp. TH-17. Taxonomy (NCBI): domain Bacteria; kingdom Pseudomonadati; phylum Pseudomonadota; class Betaproteobacteria; order Burkholderiales; genus Thiomonas; species Thiomonas sp. TH-17. Next base: position 15,544 of record NZ_JBYCKI010000046.1, on the reverse strand, counting down.
TTCGCCGTCGCCCAGCACCACCCACTTCACGCTGGTGAGGCCTTCCAGGCCCACCGGGCCACGGGCGTGGAACTTGTCGGTGGAAATGCCGATTTCCGCTCCCAGGCCGTACTCAAAGCCGTCGGCAAAACGGGTGGAGGCGTTGACCATGACACTGGCCGAATCGACTTCGCGCAGAAATTGCATGGCGCGGGGGTGATCGCGGGTGAGAATGGCGTCGGTGTGTTGCGAGCCGTAGCGGTTGATGTGGGCGATGGCCTCATCTACCCCGTCCACCAGCTTGATGGAGATGATGGGGGAGAGATACTCGGCGCTCCAGTCGGCCTCGGAGGCATCGCGCAGCAAGGCGGCGGCGCCGGGCACGGCAGCGAGCAGGGCGCGGCTGGCCGGGCAGCAGCGCATTTCCACGCCCTTGCGCACAAACGCGGCGCCGATGCGCGGCAGAAAATCAGCCGCCATATCGCGGGCGACCAGCAAAGACTCGGCTGCATTGCACGGGCTATAACGCTGGGTCTTGGCGTTGTCGGTCACTTTGACGGCCATGTCGAGATCGGCGCCGCTGTCCACATACACATGGCAGTTGCCATCGAGGTGCTTGATGACCGGCACCCGCGCTTCGGCGCTGATGCGCTCGATCAAGCCCTTGCCGCCGCGCGGAATGATCACGTCCACGAACTGCGGCATGGTGATGAGAGCGCCCACGGCGGCGCGGTCAGTGGTCGGCACCAGTTGCACCGCGTCGGCGGGCAGGCCCGCAGCCGGCAAAGCCTGAGCCACCAGCTCGGCCAGCGCGCGGTTGCTGTGAATGGCTTCCGAGCCGCCGCGCAGGATGACGGCGTTGCCGCTCTTGATGGCAAGCGACGCCGCCTCGATGGTGACATTGGGCCGACTCTCGTAAATCATGCCGAACACGCCCAGCGGCACCCGCATCTGCCCCACGCTGATGCCGCTGGGACGGCGGCGCACGCCGTCAATGCCGCCGATAGGGTCAGCCAGCGCGGCCACCTGCTCGCAGCTTTGCGCCATCTGCTCGACCACTTTGTCGCTCAGGGTGAGACGGTCGACGAACGCAGTCTCCAAGCCGGCTTCGCGTGCCGCGTGCAAGTCGCGCAGATTGGCGTCCTGCAAAGCGGGGCGATGCGCCCGGATGGCGGCGGCCAGCGCAACCAGCGCACGATCTTTCGCTGCGGTTGACGCCCGGGCCATGTCGCGCGACGCGGCACGAGCACGAACCCCGAGGTCGGTCATCAGGGTGTGGATCTGTTCAGAAGAAGCGTCCATGAAACTGTAAATAAAGCAGAAGTTTCAAAATTCGGGCCGACAAACGGTACGCAAGGTCATGCAATCCTAATAAGCTGTGCGAGTCGCCCGAGCGAGGTGCAATTGTGCGCCAAGGGGGCTGGACTTGCTGAACTGAATTTTTCGACCAAGGAGTGAATCATGGGGCTGTTCGATAGCGTGGCTGGGGGTTTGGGTCAGATGTTGGGAGGCCAGCAGGCCCAAGGCGCAGCGGGGGACAACCCGATGCTGCAGGTGGTCATGGGGTTGATGAACAATAGCGGCGGTCTGAGCGGGCTGCTGGGCAAGTTTCAGCAGGGCGGCCTGGGCGATCTGGTGCAGTCGTGGGTGGGCACGGGCTCGAATCTGCCGATTTCGGCCGAGCAGATTCAGCAGGTGCTGGGCAGCGGCGCGCTGGGCGACATCGCCAGCAAACTTGGCATTCAGCCGGAACAAGCCGCAGGGGAGTTGTCGCAGGCGCTGCCCAATGTGGTGGACAAACTCACGCCGGGCGGCCAGTTGCCGGCCGAGGGCGATCTGATGGCGACCGCGCAGCAGATGCTGGGCAAGCTGCTGGGGTGAGCGCGCGGTAATGTTTTGACGCAGATTCGGTCAGGCCAGCAATCGCGTTTCTGACCGATATCGACAGAAGGCGTTTGTCCATTCCGCCAACCGCCTTTAGACTTCTTCTCAACCCTGACAGGGCATGCCCGCGACGGCAATCGTCATTTGCCGCGCAACATGAAACCCTGCACCGACTTGAGAGGAGTCTTCCATGCGTCAATTCATCCCGATGCGCCGAGTGCTGGCCGTGGCCACGCTCGGCGCTTTGTTTTGGGCCTCGCCTGCAAGCTGGGCCGCCGCCCCGCCTGAAGCGGCGTCCTGCATCGCCTGCCACGGCGCCGATGGCATGGGCAATGCGGCTGCGGGCTATCCGCGGCTGGCAGGTCTGCCCGAGCGCTATCTGGCGGATCAGTTGCACGCCTTCGCCAGCGGTATGCGCAACAACGCCATCATGTCCGGCATGGCCAAGCCGCTGAGCGCGGCGCAGGTCACCGCACTGGCGACTTATTACGCCAAGCTCAAACCCAGCGGAAAACCCGCGCCCATGCCGACCGGGGAGACGGCGACTGAGGGCGAGCGGCTGGCGCTGCGCGGCGATTGGGAAAAAGGCATTCCCGCCTGTATCCGCTGCCATGGCCCGGGGGCGGTTGGTGTGGGTGAAAACTTCCCCGCTCTGGTCGGCCAGAGTGCCGCCTATATCGAAGCGCAGATCAAGGCCTGGAAGGATGGCAGCCGCAGCGGCGACCCGCTGGGCCTGATGCACACCGTCGCCTTGCGCATGACCGATGCGCAAACGCAGGCCGTGGCGCAATGGCTTGCGGCGCAGCCCCTGAATCCTGCCAAGTCCGCCTCGGCAAAACATTGATCGGAGCGCACCATGACACTCAAACAAACCCCTGTGACGCTGGCGCTGTGCGCGCTTGGCCTGTTCGTCGCTTCTGCGGCATCGGCCTTTGCGGCCGATGCGCCGATGGCGCCCCCCAAGTCAGAAATCAATGCGGCGGTGGGCACCGGCGCCAAATTCACCCCGCCGCCAGAGTCGGCCATTCCCGATGATGATTTCGGCAAGATGGTCAAGCTCGGGCGCGACATCATGCTCGACACGCCCAAATACGCGAAAGACTTTGTCGGCAGCACCCTGAGCTGTGTGAACTGCCATACCGACGCCGGCCGCATGGCGGGCTCCGCGCCGATGTGGGCGGCTTATGTAAGTTACCCGGCCTATCGCGGCAAGAACAAGAAGGTCAACACCTTCGAGGAGCGCCTGCAGGGTTGCTTCATGTATAGCCAAAACGGCAAGGCGCCCCCCTTGGGCAGCAAAACACTAGTGGCGCTCGAAAGCTATTCCTACTGGCTTTCCAAGGGGCTGCCGGTCGATGAAAAAGTGGCGGGGCGCGGTTACCCGAACCTGCCCGAGCCGCAGCAGGCACCCGACTATGTGCGGGGTCAGAAGGTGTACGAGGCCAAGTGCATTTTGTGTCACGCCGCCAATGGAGAGGGGCAGTACGTCAACGGCGAAACCGTGTTTCCGCCGTTGTGGGGACCGAAGTCGTTCAACTGGGGCGCGGGCATGGGCAGCTACAAAAACGCGGCCAAGTTCATTTACGCCAATATGCCCTACGGCATGAGCTACAGCCTGAGCCCGCAGGAGGCCTGGGACGTCGCCTATTTCATGGACGCGCAGGAACGTCCGCAAGATCCGCGCTGGCAGGGCAGCGTGGCGGCGACCCGTGCCAAGTTCCACGATAGCAAGTTCAGCCTGTACGGCACCAAGGTCAACGGCAAGCTGCTGGGTGACATCGGGGCGCCAAAGCCTCGCTGATTGATCGTTGAGTTCTGCCTGATGTCCGTCGCAACGCCCTGCATTTAGCGGGGCGTTGTGCTTTCAGGGGGCCGCATCGCGCGGCTCGATGTCTTTGAAAAACCGCTGATACAAAACCAGATAAGCCGCCTGAAACGTAGCCGCCACAAAAAACGGGGCGATCAGCCAGCCCAGGTGCAGTAAAACCCCGGCAATCAAAGGCCCGATGGCGCGCGGAATCTGGATGGAGACGTTGTTGACCGTCGCTGCAAGACCGCGCCGATCCGCGCCTGTCAGGCTCACAGTCAGCGCCTGCCGCACGCCCATAGTGCCTTGATTCGCCGTGGCGCGCAGGGCGTAAAAACCGGCTGCGATCCAGAACACCGGCGACAAGGGCGTGAGCACCAGCATGATCAGCCCCATCGTGCGCATGCCGACCACGGCCCGCACCGCGCCGAAGCGCTGCGCCAGGCGGCTTGCGATCTGCGCGCCGAAAGCGGCGAAAACAAAACTCGCCGCCATGGCCGGTCCAATACTGGCCGGCCCGTGCCAGTAGCGCACCAGATACCAGTAGGCCATCAGCGGGGCGACCATGCCGATGCCCAGGCCGTTGAGCGCGTTCACCAATCCGAGCCGCCAGAGCAAGGCGTTTTCGTGCAGGTGGCGGGTTTGGCGATCAGCTTGATCCTGGGCTTCGGCGGCCGTCACCGGGGTCGGCGGACGAACTTCAGGTTTTGCCGCGGTCGGGGCGTCTTCGGCTTTCAGCAGCAGAACAAACCCCGTTGCCGAGCCCAGCAGCGGCAGGATGAACAGGCTGCGGTAAGCCCAATCCATCGGCATGAGGGTGCTGAGCCAATGGGGGGCAGCGCCCAACACGGCGCCCAGCGCCATACCGAGCATCCCGAGCGTGGAGTTCAGGCTGAAAATCTGTGAGCGCAGCGCGGGTGGCGTGCCGTGGGCCAGCCACGATTGCTCCAGCGGCCCGAACGGACCGGCGGCTCCATTGGCGCCGCGGCCGAATCCGCCCAGCAAGGCCGCGGGCACCAGCAGCCAGGGTGTGGCTGCGAGCAGGGCCACCGCCGCGCAAACGACGAGAACCAGCTCGTATCCCAACAGGAACTGGCGCCGCCCGAGCCGGTCGCTCAACGGTCCGATCCACAGCGTGAGTGCCGCGCCGATGAACAGCCCGCCGCTGAGCACCGCGCCGATCTGCGGCGCATTCCAGTTCAGCGCGTGCAGGTAGAGGGTGAAGGCGGCGACCAGCGCGCCCTGGCCGATGCTGCGCGCGGCGCGTGCGAGGATGATGCGCCGCGCCGCCGGGGAAATCTGCGCCCAGGCGCTGCGCTTGTGGTTGAACGCGTCACCGGGCCGCTGGGTGAGTGCCTCGGGCGCTGCGGTCTGCATTTTCTCTCTGCGCTTACTCCGGCGCAGCAACCGTTGTGGCCGCGGCGGTCGCCACGCGGGTGTCGCGAATTTCCACGGTGCGCGCCTGTTGCGGCGGTTTGGCCGTGGAGCCTGCGGGGGCGGCCATGTAGTGCTTGATCTGGGCAATCACGGCGGGCTTGTCCCAATCTTCAGGGCCCATGGTGCGGGCGATCTCTTCGCCCTGCTTGTTGATGAGGATGGTGGTCGGCGTGCCCAGAATGCTCAGGGTGTCGAGCACTTGGGTAGTGGGATCGACGTAGATCGGCAGGTGGCTGATGAAGTTGTCGTCGTAAAAGCTTTTCACGGTGTAGATGCCGCCCTTGTCCACCGACAGCGGCACGACGGCGAAGTTTTTGCCGCCGAGTAGCTTTTGCAATTTGTCCAGCGTGGGCATTTCATGCACGCAGGGCGGGCACCAGGTCGCCCAGATATTGAGCAGCACGACCTTGCCCTTGAAATCCGCCAGGGTCATGTGCTTGCCCTGTGCGTTTTCGAAAGTGACCTGAGACAGCGGTAATTTGTGCGCTGTGGGGTAGGGGGTAAAGGTGAATCCCGCCGCCCAGGAAGCGGGCGCGCAGGCGGCGCAGAACACGATTGCAGCGCTGGCGCGGCGCAAAAAAACGGTAAGAGACTGCATGAAACGGCTCCAACAAATGAAATGACCACGCCATCGGCGGTGGTGACTGGCGCCGACGCCCGAGGTCATCATGTAGGTCATCACGCAGACTGCGCGGGCGTGGCGAATGGTGACAACATAGCCGGGCCGCGCTTAGGGCGACGTAACGGGTTGTAGTGCCTGTTCGGCGTATGGTGGCATCTTTGCTGACCCGCTTACGCCATGCCCGCCTCACTCGATCTGCAACTGGCGCACCTCGTTCTCGCGGTGCATCTGGGCGTGATTGTGTTCAACGTGGCCGGTCTGATCGTCGTGCCGCTGGGCGCATGGCGGCGCTGGCGCTGGGTGCGCGGCTGCGTCTGGCGCGCAGCGCATCTGCTGTCGATGGCGGTGGTGGCGGCGCAGGCGGCGCTGGGGCGTGCCTGCTTTCTGACGTTGTGGCAGAGCGCGCTGATGCAAGACGCCGGACAGCGCGGCTATACCGCGGGCCTGATCCAGACCTGGATCGATCATTTGATTTTCTGGAATCTACCCCTGGCGGTGTTCACCGTCATCTATCTGGCCGTGGGGGCCTACACCCTGGCGTTGTGGTGGTGGGTGCCGCCGCGCTGCAGGCGGGTCAGGGCCCAGCCCAGCAACAAGGCGAACGCCGCCAGCAGCACCTCGGGCCAGTCGCCGTAGCGTGACGCCAGCCAGGCGAACGGCGTCAGTCCCGCGTGCCCCTGCACCGAGCCGGTGAGCACCCCGACGGTGTAGGGCGGCAACTCGGCGGCGACTTGGCCGTGGGCGTTGATGATGGCGGTGGCGCCAGTGTTGGTGGCGCGAATGCCGGGGATCTGGAATTCCAGCGATCGCATGCGCGCGATTTCCAGATGCTGCGGGATGATGATGGTGTTGCCGAACCAGCCGAGATTGGTCAGGTTGGCGAACACATTCGGCGCGTGGGCGGGGTTGCGAAAGCGCTGCGCCATCTGCGCGCCGAAAAGATCTTCGTAACAAATGTTTGGCGCCACTCTCACGCCCTGCACCACAAAGGGCGGCTGATCGAGCCCGCCGCGCGCAAAGCTGCCCAGCGGCATGTCCATCAGTTTGACAAACCAGTGAAAACCGTAGGGCACGAATTCGCCAAACGGCACCAGATGCGATTTGTCATAGCGGTAAGGCGCAGCGCCCCCCAGTCCCAGCACGCTATTGGTGTATTGATTGGCGCCGCGGGTGAGCGGTATGCCCAGCAGCGCGGCGGTGTGGTGCTCGCGCAGCGCCCGCTCGATTTGCCGCAGATAGCCGGGGTCGAGGTCTTCGGGCAGCACGGGCACGGCGGTTTCCGGAGTGACGATGAGATTAGCCTTGAGCGAACTCAGCCAGTCGCCGTAAAGCTGCAGCGTGGGCCCCAGTGTTTCGGGCTTGAATTTTTCCGACTGGGCGACATCGCCCTGGAGCAAGGCGACTTTGAGCGCAGGGCCAACGGCATGCGTCCAGCGCACCTGCTGCAATTGCAAGCCGCCGAGAAAAAGCGCTACCAGCAAACCCAGACTGACCAGCGCACCCCGCAGACTCACCTGCGAGAGCAGCGCCAGCAGCGCGGCGGCCCATGCGGCGGCGAAGTTCACGCCGTACTGGCCGATCACCGGGGCGTAGCCCGAGAGCGGGTTGCCGACCTGGGCATAGCCCAGGGCCAGCCACGGAAATCCGGTCAACAGCGTGCCGCGCAACCATTCCGCCAGCGTCCATCCTCCGGCCAACACCAGCGCAGCGCCGATGGCGCGGGCCAGCTTCCAGGGCTCGCGTCCAGCCGCGGGGGCGAGCGCGGCTGCAAGTGCGGCGGCCAGCGAGGGGTAGAGGGCGAGATAGGCACAGAACAACAGCAGCGCGCCGCCCGCGATCGGTGGCGCCATGCCGCCGTACACCGCCATGCTGATATAGAGCCACCACAGTCCGCCCGTGAACCAGCCCAGCCCGAGACTGAAGCCGAGCAATGCGCCGCGCTTGGCCCGGTCTTTCGGCAGGGTCTGCGTATCGGCCCACAGCAGACTGATCCAGACGGCCAGAATGACGATTGACCATCCGCCGAGCTGCGGTCGCCCGAAGGTCTGGGCGAGCAGCACGCCCAGCACGATGGAGACAAACGGCGCGAACCGGGGTTGAGTAAGTTGGCGCAGCAGACCGCGCGGCGGGGCGCTGGCGGTTGCGCTCTGGGTATCGCGGTTGACGGGACGTTCGGACATGAGGATGAGAAGCCTGAAAGGGCGGAGTGGGCAGCGCCAGAACTTTACCCTGCGGGCATTTCGCTGCCGTCGGCGTAGGGGTCGGCAATGCCGAAGCGTTGCAACACAGTCACCTCGTGACGTTCCATCTCTCGCGCCTCTTGCTCGGTCTGATGATCCCAGCCCTGCGCGTGCAGCAGACCGTGTATGACCAGATGGGCGTAGTGCGACCCGAGCGGTTTTTGCTGCGCCAGCGCTTCGCCAGCGACCACGGGGGAGCACAGCACGATGTCGGCCTGAACCGGCCAGTGGCTGTAATCGAAGGTCAGCACATTGGTGGCGTAATCCTTGCCGCGGTAGGCCCGGTTGAGCGCCCGGCCTTCGTCGGCAGCCACAAAGCGCAGGGTGATCTGATGCGCCTCGGGCGACGCCCCGGCCTGCGGCAGAGCGTCGAGACTCTCTGGGCCCACGCGCAAGGCGGCGCGAACCCAGCGCAGCAGCAGGGCGCGCGGCAACTGATCGCGGTGCGTCGTATCGGCGAACTGCACCGAAAGCCGCAACGCAGGTTTCGTGGGGCGCGCGGCGCGAGTCATGCGGAGCGCGGCGGCCGCCGGCGGGGTGAGGTGGCGCCGGCCAAATGGCCTGCGCTCGCGCCGGACGGCGGTTCGCCTTTCAGTGCGACGTCGTGCGCATCGTAGGCATCGACGATTCGCGCCACCAGCGGGTGCCGAACCACGTCCTGGCTGGTGAACGAGTTGAAGGCGATGCCGCGCACATCGGCCAGCACCTTCTGGGCTTGCGCCAGACCGCTTTGCGTTCCGCGCGGCAAGTCCACCTGGCTGATGTCGCCGGTGATGACCGCGCGCGAGCCGAAGCCGATACGGGTGAGGAACATTTTCATCTGCTCAGGCGTGGTGTTCTGCGCCTCATCCAGAATGATGAACGACTGGTTGAGTGTGCGCCCGCGCATGAAAGCCAGCGGCGCGATCTCGATGGCGCCGCGTTCGAACATTTTTTGCGTCTTTTCCATGCCGAGCAGGTCGTACAGCGCGTCGTACAAGGGGCGCAGAAACGGGTCGATCTTCTGGGTCAGATCACCAGGCAAGAAACCGAGCCGCTCTCCGGCTTCGACCGCGGGGCGCGTCAGCACCAGGCGGGTGATGGCGTGACGCTCCAGCGCATCGACGGCGCAGGCCACCGCGAGAAAGGTTTTGCCCGTGCCCGCCGGGTCAATGCCGAAAGTGATGTCGTGCTGAAGAATGTTGCGGATGTACTGCACCTGATTGGGCGTGCGGCCGTGCAGACTTTCCCGCCGTGTGTAGAGCACCGGCTCGTCGTCGGCCGCGGTGAGTTTGGGGCGCTGCCCTTGCGCGGCCTGAACCAGTTCGAGCTGAATGTCCTCCAGACTGAAGCGCGCGTCAGCCCGGCTCCACAGCGTTTGCAGCAGATCGAGTGCGCGCCGGGCGGCGGCGCTTTCACCCTCGATGCTCATGGTGTCGGCACGACGCGACAGGCGGACGTCGAACGCGACCTCGATCTGCCTGAGGTTTTCATCCAGCGGGCCGCAGAGCTGGGCGAGGCGGGCATTGTCGGGCGGGGAAAAAGTGTGTCGAAGTTGCACGGGCGAGTTGGGCATGGGGACGAATAAGGTTGTACAGCCGATGGCTGCACAAATCCCCGCATTCAGGGGCATGAGTTGATAGTATCGGGCTGATGCCGACATTGTCTGCTCGGCGCAAGAATCAGAAACGGAAGCCGATGAGCACCATGCAATGCGCTTTGGTCGTCGATGACCTTCCCGCTGTGCGGGCCGGGTTTGTTGAATTGCTGCGCGAAAACTATCCCGGCGTGCGAATTTTCGAGGCTGGCCGTATGGCCGACGCCATGCAGATTCTGCAGCGCGAAGCCGTTGACCTGCTGCTGGTCGATCTGGGCCTTCCCGATGCCAGCGGTCTGGAATTGATCCGCACCCTCACGGAAACCCGCCCCCAGGCCCGCTCTGTCGTGGTCACGATCTTCGACGACGACGATCATCTCTTCCCCGCACTGCAAGCGGGCGCCTTCGGTTATTTGCTCAAGGATCGCCCAAAAATCGAGCTGCGCGCCCAACTTCGACGCATCCAGGATGGCGAGCCGCCGCTGTCGCCCAGTATTGCCCGTCGCATGGTGCAGCATTTCACCCATCTGCATCGCACGATGTCGGCCCCCTCTCCGAACCTGCCGCAAGAAGAACACATTGCACTCACCGAGCGCGAGAGCGAGGTGCTGCAACTGGTGGGCAAGGGTTACACCCTGCCAGAAATTGCCGTTCAGCTCGGCCTGTCGCGACACACTGTGGCCGACTACGTCAAGCAGATCTACCGCAAGCTCAACATCTCTTCGCGCGCAGAAGCTGCTCTGGAGGCGGTGCGGCGCGGTCTGGTGCGCTGAACCCGGCCCCCGTTGGCTCTTCGCTCTCTCCTGGGATTTCTCTATGTCGTCCAACCCGATGCCGACCGATCTGTCCGAGTGCTATCTAAATGGCGCTTTTCAGCCGCTTGCCCAATGCCAGGTATCCGTCCTTGATCGCGGCTTTATCTTTGGGGACGGGGTCTATGAGGTGATCCCCGTCTATGGCCGAAGGGTCTTCCGGGCCGATGACCACCTCGCAAGACTGGCACGCAGCCTAGACGCTGTGGGTATCAAGAATCCCAGTCAGGCCAACGACTGGCTGGCGCTGGTGCGGGAACTCATCGCGCGCAACGCCCCTGACGATCAGTGCATCTATATACAAGTCACCCGTGGCGTGGCCAAGCGCGATCATGCGTTTCCCCAAGGGGTCGAGCCGACCGTGTTCATGATGAGCTTTCCGTTTCCGCACGTGCCCGAACAAAAGCGCGCCCAAGGTGTGGCCTGCATCACGACGCCCGATCTCCGTTGGAGAAATGCTCATATCAAATCGATCTCGCTTCTCGGCAACGTCTTGGCCCGGCAACTCTCAGTTGAGTGTGACGCCACTGAAACCGTCCTCATCAGAGACGGCCTGCTGACCGAAGCATCGGCCTCAAATGTTTGGTTGGTGCGCAACGGCCGACTCGCGACCCCCCTTCGGGATCACGACAAACTGGAAGGCATCCGTGTCGGGTTGCTGCAGGAGCTGAGCGGCGAAATTGGCATCAAACTCGAATTCCGCCCCATCTCCGAGTGGGAGCTGCGCTGCGCCGACGAAATTTTGCTCACCTCCGCAACAAAAGAGGTGCTCTCCGTCACGACACTCGATGGCAAGGCAGTTGGCCCAGGCAAGCCCGGACCGGTGGCGACCGCACTCTACAGTGCCTACCAAGAAGCCAAGAAAAGCCAATCTCATTAGCCGTAGTCAGCGTTGAAACACCCTGGCAATGAGGGACTTCCATCGAGATGTCACGAAAGTGCTTGACAGGTAGTTTCGCCCCATGCACAATCTCATCTCTCGGCGCTAACCGAGCCAAGCAGTCAAGCAAAAAATAACGAATAACCTTTTACTTGACTCGGAATTAAAATTAGTGCAATAATTGACGTCTTCGCTGCAAAAAAACAGCGACCGAAGCAAAATAAAAGATAAAACCTTTCTCTTGACTCGGAATTAAAATTAATGCAATAATTGATGTCTTCGCTGCAAACGCAGCAAACGCCTAAAAAGGCGGGCTCATTAAGAAATCAACCGATAAGCGTGGGCGTTTGGCTTGATGCAAATATACCAAACGCTCATATGAAATACGGAAATTTTCCGTAATTCCTTGAGTGTGCATTGTTCGCAATGCAAAAATGATCGAACTATAGAGTTTGATCCTGGCTCAGATTGAACGCTAGCGGCATGCTTTACACATGCAAGTCGAACGGCAGCGCGGGGCAACCTGGCGGCGAGTGGCGAACGGGTGAGTAATACATCGGAACGTGCCCTGTGATGGGGGATAACTACGCGAAAGCGTAGCTAATACCGCATACGACCTACGGGTGAAAGTGGGGGATCGAAAGACCTCACGTCATAGGAGCGGCCGATGGCGGATTAGCTAGTTGGTAAGGTAAAGGCTTACCAAGGCAACGATCCGTAGCTGGTCTGAGAGGACGACCAGCCACACTGGGACTGAGACACGGCCCAGACTCCTACGGGAGGCAGCAGTGGGGAATCTTGGACAATGGGGGCAACCCTGATCCAGCAATGCCGCGTGTGGGATGAAGGCCTTCGGGTTGTAAACCACTTTTGGCGGGGGCGAAATATCGAGTGCTAATACCATTCGGTGATGACGGTACCCGCAGAATAAGCACCGGCTAACTACGTGCCAGCAGCCGCGGTAATACGTAGGGTGCAAGCGTTAATCGGAATTACTGGGCGTAAAGCGTGCGCAGGCGGTTAGGTAAGACAGATGTGAAATTCCCGGGCTCAACCTGGGAACTGCATTTGTGACTGCCTGACTAGAGTGCGGCAGAGGGGAGTGGAATTCCGCGTGTAGCAGTGAAATGCGTAGATATGCGGAGGAACACCGATGGCGAAGGCAACTCCCTGGGCCTGCACTGACGCTCATGCACGAAAGCGTGGGGAGCAAACAGGATTAGATACCCTGGTAGTCCACGCCCTAAACGATGTCGACTAGTTGTTGGACGGGTTACTGTTCAGTAACGTAGCTAACGCGTGAAGTCGACCGCCTGGGGAGTACGGCCGCAAGGTTAAAACTCAAAGGAATTGACGGGGACCCGCACAAGCGGTGGATGATGTGGTTTAATTCGATGCAACGCGAAAAACCTTACCTACCCTTGACATGCCAGGAACTTACCAGAGATGGTTTGGTGCTCGAAAGAGAACCTGGACACAGGTGCTGCATGGCTGTCGTCAGCTCGTGTCGTGAGATGTTGGGTTAAGTCCCGCAACGAGCGCAACCCTTGTCATTAGTTGCTACGCAAGAGCACTCTAATGAGACCGCCGGTGACAAACCGGAGGAAGGTGGGGATGACGTCAAGTCCTCATGGCCCTTATGGGTAGGGCTACACACGTCATACAATGGGCGGTACAGAGGGTTGCCAACCCGCGAGGGGGAGCCAATCCCTTAAAACCGCTCGTAGTCCGGATTGTAGTCTGCAACTCGACTGCATGAAGTCGGAATCGCTAGTAATCGCGGATCAGCTTGCCGCGGTGAATACGTTCCCGGGTCTTGTACACACCGCCCGTCACACCATGGAAGTGGGGTTTACCAGAAGTAGTTAGCTTAACCGCAAGGGGGGCGATTACCACGGTAGGCTTCATGACTGGGGTGAAGTCGTAACAAGGTAGCCGTATCGGAAGGTGCGGCTGGATCACCTCCTTTCTAGAGACGCATCAAGTCGAGCGCTCACACTTATCGGTTGTCAACGTTGATGGTGGTTGCGATACCGAACTTCGTGGCCCAAGCGGGTCTGTAGCTCAGTCGGTTAGAGCACCGTCTTGATAAGGCGGGGGTCGTTGGTTCGAATCCAACCAGACCCACCAGAACTGGAGTTTACCCTGGGGGTGTAGCTCAGCTGGGAGAGCACCTGCTTTGCAAGCAGGGGGTCATCGGTTCGATCCCGTTCACCTCCACCAGTCTCCAAAAGAAAGTCAATTTTCTTTTGATGAAACCATCGTTGTGTTCTTTAACAATTCAAAAGCTGATATTTGTATGATGAAAGTCATACATTGCGATTGCATCGCAAATATGAGTTCAATCCTATTTGGCCAGTGGTCAAAATTATAGGATCAAGCGACTAAGTGCATACGGTGGATGCCTTGGCGACTACAGGCGATGAAGGACGTTGTAGCCTGCGATAAGCTGCGGTGAGCTGGCAAACAAGCTTTGACCCGCAGATTTCCGAATGGGGAAACCCACCCGCAAGGGTATCTTTGACTGAATACATAGGTCATTGAAGCGAACCGGGCGAACTGAAACATCTCAGTAACTCGAGGAAAAGAAATCAACCGAGATTCCGATAGTAGTGGCGAGCGAAATCGGAACAGCCTGCATAATTTAGCATTCGGTATAGCAAAACGACATGGAAAGGTCGGTCATAGAAGGTGATAGCCCTGTATGTAAAATGCCTTATGTAGAACTAAGTATGCGACAAGTAGGGCGGGACACGTGTAATCCTGTCTGAACATGGGGGGACCATCCTCCAAGGCTAAATACTCGTAGTCGACCGATAGTGAACAAGTACCGTGAGGGAAAGGTGAAAAGAACCCCGGGAGGGGAGTGAAATAGATCCTGAAACCGTATGCATACAAAAAGTCGGAGCCCTACGGGGTGACGGCGTACCTTTTGTATAATGGGTCAGCGACTTACATTCAGTGGCAAGCTTAACCGAATAGGGAAGGCGTAGGGAAACCGAGTCCGAATAGGGCGTCTAGTCGCTGGGTGTAGACCCGAAACCGGATGATCTATCCATGGCCAGGATGAAGGTGCGGTAACACGTACTGGAGGTCCGAACCGACTAGTGTTGCAAAACTAGCGGATGAGCTGTGGATAGGGGTGAAAGGCTAAACAAATCCGGAAATAGCTGGTTCTCCTCGAAAACTATTTAGGTAGTGCCTCGCGTATCACCGCCAGGGGTAGAGCACTGTTTTGGCTAGGGGGTCATGACGACTTACCAAACCAATGCAAACTCCGAATACTGGTGAGTGCAGCGCGGGAGACAGTGCACCGGGTGCTAACGTCCGGACACAAGAGGGAAACAACCCAGACCGCCAGCTAAGGTCCCTAAATATAGCTAAGTGGGAAACGAAGTGGGAAGGCATTGACAGTCAGGAGGTTGGCTTAGAAGCAGCCACCCTTTAAAGAAAGCGTAATAGCTCACTGATCGAGTCGTCCTGCGCGGAAGATGTAACGGGGCTAAGCTATATACCGAAGCTGCGGATGTGCGTAAGCACATGGTAGAGGAGCGTTCTGTAAGCCTGTGAAGGTGTGCTGAGAGGCATGCTGGAGGTATCAGAAGTGCGAATGCTGACATGAGTAGCGTTAAAAGAGGTGAAAAGCCTCTTCGCCGAAAGCGCAAGGTTTCCTACGCAACGTTCATCGGCGTAGGGTGAGTCGGCCCCTAAGGCGAGGCAGAGATGCGTAGTCGATGGGAAACAGGTCAATATTCCTGTACCGATGTCTAGTGCGATGTGGGGACGGAGAAGGTTAAATCAGCCGGGTGTTGGATGTCCCGGTTCAAGTGTGTAGGCATGCCCCTTAGGCAAATCCGGGGGGCTTAGCTGAGGCATGATAACGAGGCAGCTTGCTGCTGAAGTGATTGATACCCTGCTTCCAAGAAAAGCCACTAAGCTTCAGCTAGACACGACCGTACCGCAAACCGACACTGGTGCGCGAGATGAGTATTCTAAGGCGCTTGAGAGAACTCGGGAGAAGGAACTCGGCAAATTTGTACCGTAACTTCGGGATAAGGTACGCCCCCGGTATGTGACGCCGTACAGGCTGAGCAGAAAGGGGCCGCAGTGAAAAGGTGGCTGCGACTGTTTATTAAAAACACAGCACTCTGCAAACACGAAAGTGGACGTATAGGGTGTGACGCCTGCCCGGTGCCGGAAGGTTAAGTGATGGGGTGCAAGCTCTTGATCGAAGCCCCGGTAAACGGCGGCCGTAACTATAACGGTCCTAAGGTAGCGAAATTCCTTGTCGGGTAAGTTCCGACCTG
>NZ_JBYCKI010000045.1:0-20957 GCF_057473305.1 Thiomonas sp. TH-17 | reverse complement strand
TCTGGCGAGACCAGGCTGGGATAGACGCCCACGACCTTGCCGTCGCGGCCGATCAGATACTTGTAGAAGTTCCACTTGGGCTGATCGCCGGTGGCCAGAATGAGCTGTTCAAACAGCGCGTTCGGTTTGGGCTCGGTGACGTGCGAGGGCGCGAACATCGGGAACTGCACGTTGTAGGTGTCCTTGCAGAACGCGGCGATCTTGGCGTTGTTGTCCATCTCCTGATGGAAGTCGTTAGACGGGAAGCCCAGCACCACCAGACCCTGCTTGCCGTATTCGCGGTACAGCGCCTCCAGGCCCTTGTATTGCGGGGTGAAGCCGCAATAGCTGGCGGTATTGACCACGAGGATGACTTTGCCCGCGTATTGGCAAAGGCTTTCGGGCTTGTCGTCTTGAAGGCGGGGGAAAGTCTGGTTGAGCAGGGCAGGGCAGGTGGCCGAAGCTGCTGCGGGTGCCGCCTGCGCGGCAGAGGCCGTCGGGGTGAACAGCAGGGCGCTCAGGGCAACAAATGCCGAAGCGGCGAAGCGGGATAGAGGGGATACGGGGCTTGACGAGATGCGGTACATGGACAACTCCAGTGGATGGGTTTGTGTTTGTCTAGGACAATAATGCTTGAGTTCAACTTCTGCACCAAGTATTTTCAAATTTGTCCTAGACATAAGTAGGGTTATCAGTCTGCGCTGAGACGGCTTACCATAGATATACGCTGCAAAAGAGCTGGTGGATTCAACCCCAGATTCAACTTCTTTACCCACTGCCGGACAAGCAAAGAAATGCAGAACTCAGCGCTTTGTCCAAGACGACGATCTTTCCGATGAACGACCGCACTGTGAATATCGCCTTGCAACTCAGCATTGCCGCCGTCGAGCGCGACACCGGCATCGGCAAGGACACGCTGCGAGTCTGGGAGCGGCGCTACGGCTTTCCGCAGCCCCACCGCGATGGGTCGGGCGACCGGCAATATCCGCTCGATCAAGTCGAGCGCCTGCGGGTCATCAAGCGTTTGCTCGACGGCGGGCACCGCCCCGCTCAGGTCGTTGCGCTACCGATCGACGAACTCGATGCCTTGGCTCGCGGCCGCAGTTCGGGCGAGACTTCGCCAGATGCGGCTGCTCCGCCGGGACGCGAGCAAATGCCCGCAGACAGCGCCGAAGTGCACGCCTACCTCGCGCTGCTCAAACGGCATGATGCCGAACTGCTGCGGCGTGCGCTGCTGCAAGACGCGATGCGCATGGGCATCAGCCGATTTGTCACTGAAGTGGTCGCTCCGCTCAATACCGGCGTGGGGCTGGCCTGGATGCGCGGCGAACTGGAGGTGTTTGAAGAGCACCTGTATTCCGAGGTCATTCAGCGCGTGCTGCGCACCGCCATCGACGCCATTCCGCTGGGTGAAGCGGCGCAGTCGCGTCCCAAAGTGTTGATGACCACCGTGCCGCAGGAGCCGCATGTCCTGGGCCTGCTCATGGCCGAAGCCATGCTGGCGCTGGAGGGTTGCCGCTGCGTTCAGCTTGGCGCGCAGCTACCGCTGGGCAATATGCTCATGGCCGCTCAGGCGCACGCGGCCGATGTGCTGGTGCTGAGTTTCTCGCCCATGCTGCAGGCCGTGCAGGTGTTTGACGCCCTGGCCGAATTGCGCGACCGTCTTCCGCGTGCCGTCGAGCTGTGGGTGGGCGGATCCAATCCGGCGCTGCGCAAACGTCTGCCCGAGGGCGTGCGGGTGACTGCGGCCTTGACCGACCTGGCGCACAGCGTTCACGACTGGCGCGAACGACATCGCGTGAGCAGTTCCTGATCCAAGCCCTAATCGCGCGACTGATCGACGTTGCGCGGATTGAGCGGCGGCGGGGTTTCGCTGTCGCCGTCCTGCTCTTTCGATGCCGCGCGCTGGCGTCCGGTGATGGCGTCGAACAGCGAAGTTTTATCGCTGGCGCCTTCTTTCAAGCCAAGCGCCTCGGCATACACCGAGCGCTCGCGCAGCAGACTGCCGATGACCGAGGCCACCACGCAGGCTGGCATGGCCGCCAGCACCACGTTGTAATTGCGCGTGATCTCGAACACCATGATGGCCGACATGGCCGGGGCATGGGTCGTGGCCGCCAGCAGACTGCCCATGCCCACCAGCACCCAAAGCGCCTGCGCATGCGTGGCATCGCCCAGCAGCAGGGTGTGCTGCACCATCAGGCCGATGGCGCCGCCGAGCATCAGCGTGGGCGTGAGCACGCCGCCCGGAATGCCGGCCGCGCTGGCCGCCGTCACCGCAATGATGCGCAGCACGAACACCAGCAGCAGGGTGGAGATGGCCCAGTGATCGACCAGCATCGACTGCACCGTGCTGTAGCCATTGCCCCAGACTTCCGGACGAATCATCGCCAGCAGGCCGATGAGCAGGCCCATCAGCCCCATGCGTAGCGGCAGGAAATTGATCAGCGGCTGATAGCGCTTGCGCGCCGTATCGAGCAGCCAGAGGAAGGCCGGCCCGAGCAGCCCGGCGATCACGCCGATGAACACGGCATCGACCAGATCGGGAAAGCCCACCATCGGAATGGTGTGCGCCAAATACAGCGGCCCGGTGGCAAACAGCGCCTGCGTGGTCAGTTCACCCATCACCGCGGCGACCAGCACGGCCGCGATTTCACGCAGCGCCAGCCCGCCCAGAATGATTTCGGCGACAAACAGCGTGCCCGCGATCGGCGCGTGGTACGCCCCGGCAAAGCCCGCCGCGGCGCCGCAGGCCACGATGAGCCGACGATGCGCCGCATCCGTCTTGCCCAGCCGACCCAGCAGCGACGACGCCAGCGCCGCGAACTGAATCATGGTGCCCTCGCGGCCGATGGTGATGCCGCTGCTCACGCCCAGCAGCGACGACACCGTGCGCGTGAGGTTGGGGCCCAGCGGCAGCACGCCATCGCCCACCCGCACAGCCTCCATGTATTCCGGCCCGCGCGGGCGCTTGATCCAGCGATGCCCGGCCCACATGACCAGCCCGCCCAGCGTGGCGCCCACCGTGGGAATGACCAGTCGCGCCCAAGGGGACAGCCCCGTGGCCGCGGCCACCAGATGCTCCTGCTCGGTGTACAGGCGCATCACCAGATACATGGCTTGCCGGAACGCCTCCACCGCAATCGCACTGATGAACCCGATCAGCGCGCCCAGCAGCGTCATGGGCACCATCGGATCGATGTTCCGCCAGAACAGGCGCAGACGGCCGAACAGTGCGGAGGTCACGGCAACAGACTCACTTTCTCGAAGCGCCCGACATGCAGGTCAATCGATGAATGGATGGAAATAGATTGATCAAAATCATATCGACTTCCGTTTGGCGCAGGCGTGAACAAAGGTGAACGCGCCTGCAGAATCTAGCGGCATGTGCAGCCGCTAAGCTTTGCCCCATGCATTTTCTCGAAAAAATCGTGGCTTCAGAGCCCCTTGAAGCGCGGCTGGCTGCCTTGCCGCGGCCGCTGGTGTTCACCAATGGCGTGTTCGACATCCTGCACCGGGGCCATGTGGTGTATCTGGCCGCCGCCCGCGCACTGGGGGGCAGCCTGGTGCTGGGGCTCAATTCCGACGCTTCGGTGCGCCTGCTGGGCAAAGGACCGGAGCGCCCGCTCAACGCGCAGGATGACCGCGCCGCCGTGCTCGCCGCGCTGGAAAGCGTCAGCCTCGTCACCCTGTTCGAGGAGCGCATGCCCTTGCGCCTGATCGAGCGCGTGCGACCTGATGTGTATGTCAAAGGCGGCGATTACGACATGGCCACGCTGGCCGAGACCGCGCTGGTGCAGACCTGGGGCGGCCGCTCGGTGGCCATACCCTTCGTCGAGGGGCGTTCGACCACCGCGCTGGTGCAGCGCATCCGGGGGTCGACATGACGCTTGCCCACGCTGCTTTGCCCGGGCTGGCCGTTGCCATTCCCGGCGCCGACAGGCTGAGTCTGCGCCACCTGCTGATCGACTTCAACGGCACCCTCGCCTGCAACGGCGCGCTGATCGACGGTGTGGCCGAACGCCTGAGCGCGCTGAGCCAGATCCTGGAGATCGAAGTGCTGACCGGAGACACCTACGGCACGGTCGCGCAGATGCTTGCGGGCCTGCCGGTGCGTCACGCCGTCGTGCTCACCGGTGCGGAAAAAGCCGCCCGCGTGCGCGCCCTGCTGGCCGAAGGCGGCGTGGCCGCCCTGGGCAACGGACGCAACGATGTGGACATGCTGCGAGCCGCCACCCTGGGCATCGCCGTGCTCGGGCCGGAATGCACCCATGCGCTCACGCTGGCGGCCGCGCAACTCATCGCTCCCGACATTCACGCCGCACTCGACTTGTTTTTGCAGCCCCAGCGCCTGATCGCCGCTTTGCGACCATGATGGGCGGGTTTGTAGCGCGCCAACAGTGGCGCTGCATTGCGGGCTAACATGCCCCTTAGAGTTTCACGTTTTTTTCCACTCAGGAGTCCACCATGACCAAGTCTGTCCAAGAGATCAAATCCGATGTCGCGCTCGTGATCGACCACGCAGAAGATCTGCTCAAACAGGCTGCAGCCAGCAGTGGCGAGCAAGCCGCTGAACTGCAGCGTCGTGGCATGAAACTGCTGCGCCAAGCCGCCGAGAAAGCGCAAGACCTGCAAGACGCCGTGGTCGAGCGCAGCAAGGCCGCCGCTCAGGCCACCGACGACTATGTGCACGATCATCCCTGGAAAGCCATCGGCATGGCTGCGGCCGTGGGCTTGGCCGTGGGCCTGCTGATCAACCGCGGCCGCTGATTCACTCAGCTCATGGCGAACGACGCGCAACCCGGGCAGTCCGAAGGCCTGGGCGCGGCCGGGCAGCGTTTGCTCAGCAGCGCGGCTGCGCTGTTGCAAAGCCGCATCGAGCTTGCCAGCATCGAGCTGGCCGAAGAACGCCAGCGCCTGGTGGCGCTGATCGTGCTCGGCGCGGTGGCCATGCTGTTCGGTCTGCTCGCAGTGGGCAGTCTCACGGCGCTGCTCGTCATTCTGTTCTGGGATCGCAGCCACTGGCTGGTGCTGGCTTCGCTCTGCCTGCTCTACATCGCCGTGGCCGCGTACGGTGTCTACCGCATCCTCGCTGCCATCCGGCACGCCCCTGCGCCGTTCGCCGCCACACGCGCCGAACTGGCCAAAGACGCCGCAGTGTGGCGCTCCCGAGCCTGAACAGCATTGTCCCCGCACCCTCGCACCACGGCCATGACCCAGCCTTCAGCCGACTTCACCAAACAGTTGCCCGCCTCGGTACGCAAGCAGCTTTTGGTTGCGCGCATCGCCGTCGAGCGCGTCGAGTTCGTGCAGGCGGCGGAGCAGTTTCGCGAACGGGCGCAGCCAGGTCGGTTGATCAAGGCCGCTCTTTCCGGCTCGGTGTTCGGTGCGCTCAACCCGGCAAGTTCGGTGCTGGGTCTTTTTCGCTTTACCCGCAGCCACCCCTACATCGGCTCCATCATGGGCTCCGCCGTCTCGATGCTGCTGCGCAGGCGTCTGTCGCGTTTGCTGCTCGGGCGCTTCGTCAAACTGGGCCTGGCTGGCGGTGCAATCTACGGCATCACGCAGTTTCTGCGCAAAGACCGCGCAGGTTGAAGCAGCGGCACGGTTGAAAGCCGGTTGAAAGCCTCAAGGCGGCTGACCGAAAAATGAAAACGGCCCGGATTGCTCCGGGCCGTTTTTTGTGACTTGGTGGGTTGTGACAGGCTCGAACTGTCGACCTACGGATTAAGAGTCCGCTGCTCTACCAACTGAGCTAACAACCCGGTGAATTCAAGTTTAACCGTGCTGGTCTGGTGGGTCGTGCGTGACTCGAACACGCGACCAACGGATTAAAAGTCCGCTGCTCTACCGACTGAGCTAACGACCCCACAGAAATCAAGCCCGAAATCATAGCACGGCATCCAGGGCGCGGGCGACGAGCATCATGCCCATGGAGGCGGTCACCATCACGCTGGAGCCGAAACCGGCGCAGTTCAGGCTGTTGTCGGGCGGTGCCGCCTCTTCGGTCAGCGGGTCGCAAGTGTTTGCTTCGGGGCGAATGATGGCTTCCTTGCTGAACGCACAGAGCACGCCGATGCGGCCATTGCGAGGAGCGCCGTGTTGGCGGCGTAGCTGGTAGCGCACATTGGCGAGCAGCGGGTCATGTGTGACTTCAGACAGATCGGCGCATTGCAGGGCGTCGGCATGGCGCTTGCCGCCCGCGGCGCCGGCCATGAACAGCGCCTGGCGGCGTTGCAGGCAGAGCGCGGCGAGGGCGGCCTTGGCGCGCACCTGATCACAGCAGTCGATCACCACCTGGGCGTCAGCCGGAATCAGTGCCGCGGCGTTTTCGGCATCGACGAACTCTTCCACACAATTGACGCGGCACTCTGGGTTGATCTGCGCAAATCGCGCTTGCAGCGCCCCTACCTTGGACATGCCCAAGGTGCTGTCCAGCGCCTGAATCTGCCGGTTGATGTTGGATTCGGCAACGTGATCGAGGTCGATCAGCGTGAGCTGCCCCAGACCACTGCGGGCCAGGGCTTCGGCGGCCCACGATCCCACGCCGCCCACGCCGACGACGACCGCATGCGCCTGGAGGATGCGTTGGGCGCCGACCGGGCCATACAGCCGTGATAGCCCGCCGAAACGCCGGTCCAGGTCGGGGGTGTCGGCGGTGGGAATGGAGGCGAAAGGGGAGGCGTGCATGGCCGAGCGCGTCAGACGGTGCGCTCGACGCGCCAGGCCTGATACTTCACCCCGAGCACGGCGCCGCCCACGATGGACAGAAACGCGATCCAGCTGGTGATGGAAAGAGTGGACACCCCGCTCATACCTTGGCCGATGGTGCAGCCCAGCGCGGTCACGCCGCCAATGCCCATCAGCGCGCCGCCGACCATATGGTTGGCCGTATCTTCCGCGCCGCGAAATCCTTCCCAGCGGAACTGGCGCGTGATGAGCGCCATACCGGCAGAACCCGCGATCACGCCGAACACCGAGACAATGCCCAGCGTCAGCACATTGCTCGCGTCGCTGTACATCATGAACCAGAACAGGGTGTAGGCCAGCGGCGCGACAAAACTCAGCGACTCCATCTTGTTGTTCTGCGTGCCGATGTACGCGGCCTGCAGCGTTTGCGGGTCTTCCGCCAGAAAGCCCAGCTTGCCCGAGATGTACCAGATCGCCACGATCACGGCGCCCAGGCCGAAACCCGCGAGCAGGTTGTTGGCGGTACGAAACTCGCGCGCGCTCAAGGCCCACGCGCCCAGCAGCAGCCCGACGCCCAGGCCCAGCACCAGTTGCAGATCGGGCAGCGGCAGCCCGGTGGCGTGGGCGAAGATCGCAGGCAAATCCTGCGGGCCAGAGAGATTGAACGCCACTTTGTCGAACACCCGCACCCGCACCTCGGCGGTGATGCCGCGCAGGGTGATGTAGGCGAACACTGCGATCATCACAAACACGACCACGGCTTTGAGATTGCCCTCACCAATGCGCACCAGGGTCTTGCTGCCGCAGCCCGAGGCCAGCACCATGCCGAAGCCGAACAACACGCCGCCCACCAGTGCCGACAGCCAGAGCACCCTGGACGTGGTGTAGATCGTCTGGGCTGAGTCGATCTGCCCGGTGGCGGCCAGGAGATTGAAGCCGATGGTCGCCGTGGCAATGGCCAGCACCCACATGCGCATGCGCATCCAAGAACCCATGTTGACGATGTCGCTCACCGAGCCCATGGTGCAAAACCGCGTGCGCTGCATGATGGCGCCAAACACCAGGCTCAGGGCGAAGCCCGCCCAGAGGACGGTGGCGTTGATGACGGGAACGGAAGCGGACGACATGGAAGAGAAGGCACCTGGATGACGAGAACCGATTGGTCTCGCCGCAACGCGCTATTGTTCCATGACGATGCGAGCCGTGTTGCCGGGCCGTGGTTCGGCAACACGGCTCGCAGTTTGCGTGAACTGCGCTGCCGATCACTCCGTCACTGCCGCTCCAGCGGCCGTGACGGTCACCGCAGCTTGGCCAGCCGGTCGCGCCCGGCCTGCGCCGCTTCAGACTGCGGGTAGGTTTGCACCAGGGTGTTGAGGGTCTTGCGCGCAGCGGCGATTTGCCGCACTTCGATCTGGCAGTTCGCCAGCCCGAGCATGGCTTCGGGCAAGCGCGGGTTGTTTGGGCTGCTCTGAATCAGTCCCTGGAACGTGGCGATGGCATCCTTGTACTGCTTTTGCGCGTATTGCGCGTTGGCCAGCCAATACTGGGCATCGGCGTCATACGGGCTGGACGGATACTGCGCCAAAAACGCCTTCAACTGCGTGGCGCTGCCTGCAAAATCGCCATTGCGGAAGGTGGCCAGCGCCTGCTCGAAAGCGGCTTTCTCGGCGGGCTGCACCGTATAAGTCTGGCCGTTGATCTGCACCTGCACCGGCTCCAGCGGTTTGAGGCGCTGGGTGAGCTGCTGCTGGCTGGTTTGCAGCTTGCCCAGCGCATCGTTGAGCTGCTGCGTGGCGGCGTCCTGCTTGCCGCGCACCTGGGCAATTTCTCCGCGCATCTGCTCGATCTGGTTCGACAGATCGAGCAGGGAATTGCGGATCTGCTGAATCTGCTGCGCCTGCTGCGTGAGCTGGTTCTGCGTGGCCTGCTGGTTCTGCGTCACCTGCGCTCGCAGGTCGAGAATGGCGCGCCGGGCCTCGTTGTCCGGGAACATGTCGGCATGGGCTGGCGCGGCCAGACCCATGCCCACCAGCCCCGTGGCCAGCAAAGCCGCAGGCAGCACCCGCTGCCAGCGGCGCAGCGGGTGGGCGGTTTGCGAAAAAGTGATGCGGCTCATCGTTGATAGACGATGTCAACGCGGCGGTTTTCGGCGTAGTCAGCCTCGGTGTTACCCAGGGCTTTGGGTTTTTCCTTGCCGTAGCTGATGGCTTCCATCTGCGCGGGTTTCACGCCGAGCAGCTCCATGCCCTTCATCACCGCATCTGCACGCTTCTGGCCCAGCGCCAGGTTGTATTCGCGGCTGCCGCGGGCATCGGTATTGCCCTGCAGTTGCACATGAGCCTGCGGGTGTTGCGTGAGATAGGTGGCGTTGGCGTTGAGCACCGGGGTGTACTGGCTTTCCACCGTGTAGCTGTTGAACGCGAAATACACGCTCTTGGGCACGTTGGGGCCGGGGCCGGCGTTGGTCTCAGCCGGGGCCTGCACCGCGGCGACCTGGTTCTGACCAGCGCCGTTGGCGTTGGCGCCCGCGGTGCCGCCTTCCACAGCGGTGGGGGCCTTGGACTCGACCGGCGCTTGTTTGACAGGCACGGGAGACGCGCAGCCACCAAGGGCCAGGGCGGCGGCAAGTGCGGTGAATACCAGGGTAGAGCGCATGTTCACGAGTTTCTCCGATCAGATCAGGGTGGGTAAAAAGGGGTGGGTGCAGCGAGTAATAGAAAAACGAGGAAAAACGAGGAAAAGGAAAGCGGAATGAGGAATTATCAGCAGCAAGCAGCCTCAGCGATCCGGCGTCCAGGGCCCCCAGCTGGGTTCGCGCACCTGCACACCGGCCTGAGACAAGGTGGATCGCACACGACCATCAATCGACACCGTCTTGAGCACTTCACCGCCACGCCCCCCGGCAGAATAAAGCACGATCTGCCCGTTCGGGGCAAAACTCGGGTGGCCGCAATCGCTGCCATCATCGAGCAACTGGGTGGCGTTGGTGGCGAGATTGATCGACCATAGCTGGAAGCTGTTGCCCTGTTGTGAAATGTAGGCCAGCGTCTTGCCGTCCGGACTGATGGCCGGGCTGACGTTGTAGCCGCCGCTGTAGGTGATGCGCTGCACGCTGCCGCCATTCAGCCCGACCTTGTAGACCTGCGGGCCGCCATCGCGGTCGCTGACAAAATACAGACTCTGCCCGTCCGGTGAAAAGGTCGGCTCGGTGTCGATCGAATACGAACGCATCAACTGCCGGGGTGTACCGCCTTTGCTGGGCATGAGATAAATCTGCGAGCGCCCGGTGAGCGTGAGCACCACGGCCAGCGTGCCGCCGTCGGGCGAGAAGGCCGGGGCGCTGTTCGACCCCTTGAAGTTGGCCACCATGCGGCGTGCGCCGCTGCGCACGTTCTGCATGAACACCACCGGCTTGCCGGTCTCGAAGGAGACATAGGCGAGCTCCTGCCCGTTGGGCGACCACACGGGCGAGAGCAGTGGCTCGCGGCTGCGCAGCGCAAACTGCGGATTGGCGCCATCGCTGTCGGCAATGTTGAGCGAAAAATTGTGCTGTCCCGCCTTGGTGATGTAGGCAATGCGCGTGGCGAACACTCCGCGCTGCCCGGTGAGCTTCTGGTAGATGTAATCGCTGATCTTGTGTGCCGCCAGTCGCAGATCGCCCGGCATCACCGTCAGCGCCAGACCACCGAGATCGGCCTGCTTCACCGCGTCCCACAAGCGGAACTGAACTTGCCAACGTCCGCCCGCCACCTGCGCCACGCTGCCCCCAGCCACCGCTTCGAGATTTTGCGAACGCCAGGCGGCGTAACTCGGCGGGCCTTGCTCGGTGAGTGTCTGCCCCCCCAGATTGCTCACGGCGAACAGCCCGCTGCGCGTGAGATCGGCGCGCACGATGTCGGCAATCGGCTGCGGGCAATGGTTCAGGTCGCGAAAGGCGCCGATGCCCACGGGAATCTGCGTGGCGCCGATGCCCGAAACATCCACCTTGAACTGCGCCTGCGCCGAGTTGGCCAGCGCGGCGAGCCCGACGAAAGAAGCCGCCCCGCGCACAAGCGGAGCAGAGAGAGAACCTAATACAAAGCGGCGTCGCTGCATGGGGATGTCGGTGAAAGAGCCGGGTTGCTTCAGCCAAACCGAAGCCAACACAGCGGTGGAATTCTAAGAAGGACGAGAGCCCTGCCGGAGTAAAAATTCGCAAGTCTTGCTGCGATGCGCAATTGAATCAGAACATGACGACAACAAGACTGAGTTGGGAAAGGGGGATTGGTTCCGGCGCGCGTTGGCAGACCGTGCTCGATCAAGAGGACAACTTCTTATCGGTTACGGGGCGCTGCGCCAGCCACAGCTTCAGATAGCGATACCAGGTTTCATGGGCGATGCCACACGCCAGCACAAAACCTAAGCGCCCATCGAGAAAACCTCGCCGAATCAAATAAGTGCGTATGAACGCCCATAGACTTTTGCCTAGCGCGGTTGCCAAGCTGGCCCGGCGCCCTCGCGCGGACAGTTTCTCTGCCCCCGCGCTGGAGTAGCGGTTCATTTTTTCCAGCACATCGTCGAGCGAGCGATAGCTGATGTGGATTAGATCGTTGTGCAACTGACCGACCCGGCCTTGAACCTGCAAAGATTCGTGAACGATGTCATCCGAAAACCGAGCCCGGCCCCTTCGGAATAGCCGAACCACCCGGTCTGGATACCACCCGCCATGTCGCATGTACTGCCCGCAATAACTCGACAGACGCGGGAGAGAAAATGCGTCCGGCGCATCGGCGCGTTGCACCGCGGATTGAATCTCCTCAGCCAACGCGGGCGTTACACGTTCATCAGCATCAATCGAAAAAACCCAGTCTCCCTGGGCCAAATCGAGAGCGCGGTTTTTCTGTGGGCCGAAGCCGGGCCAGTCCTTGGCAAGAGTGACTTTTGCCCCCAGACTGCGCGCAATGTCCACGGTGCCGTCGTCGCTGCCGCTGTCAACAATCACCACCTCACTACACCACGCCAAGCCAACGAGGCATTCTTCGATATTGCGACGCTCGTTGTGCGTAATCAGGATGGCGGAAATGGATGAAGGGGATTGCATCATGCCTTACGAGTGACGCCGCTGATTGTCTTGCAAGTCTTCGGCGGAGGAGATATACCGTCCGGGAAACGGTTCCCATGCCGCAATATCGCCCAATGGAAAATTGCCGGACATGCCATAAATCATGCGTTTGAATCTTCCAAGCATCGTTGGTGCAGGCATACCAATATTTTCTCCTCCGGGCTGCGCGCTACGCATCAGATAGTTCCGCTTGAACTCACCCAAGGTCAAGCCCCATTTGGTCACGAAGGTACGGGCACCGCGATTTCGGCGAACACGGCCAGTGCTACGGCACGCAAAATGATAAATCCGGCTGTCGCCAATCACAGCATAATGACGGCAGCCCGCAACCCAGAATTTCATCATCAAATCATCTTCGCTGCCCATGCCTGGGCTCATCTCAAGACTATAGCCTCCTACCATGTGCCACCAGCGTTTACTGACCACGCTGACTGGTGAGGCCTGTCCGGCAATATCGCCGCGCGGATCGGCGCGGTATTCGGCCAACAAGCGGGATTCTTCAAAAGACTCTGCCGTGTCGCCAAAATTCCGCACGATGGTTAGATTGTTGATCGTCTTGTTAGGCTCAATAAGCGTGGAGGATAAATAGGCCAAGTCATTTGGCAATGCCTTGATTGACCGAATCAGAGCGTCATCCCAGCCGGGGCAACAGACCATATCGTCATTCAGGTAAACCAGCCATTCGTGGGTTGCCATAGCGGCCAATTGGTTAACGGCAAGGCAGATTCCGATATTCGACGACGAATGACTATGGGTAATGCCTTGCTCTTTGACCCAATCCAGGGAGCCGTCAGTACCTTGATTGACATGAACCAGGATTTGATGTTCGAGGCTGCTGTGCTGCCTGATTTTTTCAATACAAAGCTTCAGGTAGGGAAGGTTATTCCAGCTTGGAATGAGGATGCTCAGCATGTCTTGCCCTGCTTCGACGATTTCCAGGTGTAGGGGGGCGCAAAAGACAATAAAACACCTGCCATTAAAACGAAGAAACGCCCTTCCAGTGCATCCAGAAGAAGCGAATTGAACATGCTGCCGACAATGAAGGTGACGATAAGTGCCTGTGAGGCGTGTCTTGCCTCTTTTGGCATCTGCTTGGCTTGCATCCAGAAGAAAAAAAGAAAAATAAGAAGTGCGATTAAACCTGGCAATCCTAGCTGCGCCATTGTGATGAGAAATTCATTTTCCGGGTTTGAAACGATGAAATTGTTTGTTCCCGCAACGGCAATTTTATATTCCGTCGAAAAGCTGCCAGTGCCAAACCCTATAAATGGGTTTTTTGCAATGATCTCCAAGGCTTCGCGGTAATGCAATAAACGCAACCCAACGGGTGTGTTGTCTTCTCCTTTTGAGAACTGATGAATATTTTGTGGGATCTGTTCTACCCGGTGGCGTGCTGTGGGTGATATCGTTAAGGCGGATACGACCAGAATAATTCCGATGACGCCACCGATGATTATTCCTCTCCATTTCCAATGTTGAATGAAAAACAGGGCAAATAGGCATAAAAATACAACATAACCGGTTCTTCCGCTGTTGATGAAAAGTATGTTGATGGTGGCTAATATGGCGAAAATCGCCCAGAAAATTCGCCATTTAGCAGCATGCATGGCGCGCCATGCCAACAAATAGCAACCGAATGCGAGCATGACACCATAGCTGATGTGATTGATAAGGCCTATGAAACGCTGATTCGGGTCTGGAAACTCGGCAATGATGCCAATTCGGCGTGCGTAAGATATTGCCAACTCCACTCCAAGGCCGATTATAAATGCATTGATGGTGTAATTTTTCCATTTTTCGTCAATCAATGCCATGATAATTATTGGAATGACGATCAGCTTCGCATATTTGCTCAAAAAGCCTGTGGCTTCATGTTGGGGGCCTGTACTGTATAAGGTACCAATCACATAAAGCGCCAACAGTGCGATGATTGCAATCGCCGCAGGAGACGATCTGAGTCTGGAGTATTGACTATGCCATTGACCGAAGAACAGCCACGATATCAGAAATAGTGCGAACGCAATGGAGCCCCAGACAACTGGCATGGCCAGTGAAAAGCCAGCAAATACGGCGAGCAGATAAAAAATATTCTGAACGCGCAATTTTCCATGAGGAGTATTTCTGTCTGCGTGGGATGCCTGGGCCATGGGTAACTTGGGAGGGTTGCTGAAAAGTACGGGCCGGTTGCCGTATGGTAGAAAGGGAGCCTTTGCCAATCAGATCGCGTGCCGTTTGCAACGGCCCTCGCGGCACACTATGCCGTTACTAAAAACACCAGCCTCAAAAAAGCCTGCTCTGAGCCGCGACTCCGCGTTGCGTCTGTTGCGGCAACTTTTCAGCGCCAACCCCCGCAACCGCTCCGCAGCCTTGCTCATCGTGCTGTTCGCCGCGATTGTGGCGGCGACTGAGCCGGTGCTTCCAGCCCTGATGAAGCATGTGCTCGACGTGGGCTTCACGGCGAAGCGGGACTTTCCCTTGTGGGCTGTGCCTGCGGTGCTCATGGGCTTGTTCACGGTGCGGGGGCTGGCGTGGCTGGCCTCGCAGTTTCTCACACAGTGGTTGACGCAGAACGTGCTCGCGCGGGTGCGGGAACTGGTTTACGGGCAGATTGTGCACGCGCAACTCGCGCAACTCCAGCGCGAGAGCGCCAGCAGCCTGATCGGGGCGTCGGTGTATGAGGCGCAGTTGGCGCTTGGCATGATCTTTCCCGGCCTGCTCACTCTGGTGCGCGACAGCTTCACTTTGATCGCCTTGTTCGGCTATCTGCTGTGGGTCAACTGGAGTCTGACCTTGCTCACCCTGGCCATTCTCCTGCCGCTGATTTTCACCATGCGCATCATCAGCCGGCGCGCCAAGCGATTGAATGCGCAGATGCAGAAGGCGGCGGAAGAAACCTCCTACGCGCTGGAGGAGGGCATGCTGGCCGCGCCGGTGATTCGGGTGCACAACGCGCAGAGTGGTTTCGCCGCGCGGTTCGACCGCATCAACCAATCTTTGCGCCGCACCACGGTGAAAACGCTGGTGTCGGGCTCCACGACCACGCCGGTGTCGCAATGGTTGTCGGCGCTGGCGGTTTCTGTGGTCATCGTGTTTGCCATGTGGCAGAGCGATGTGTCGGGGCAGCACAGCGTGGGCGGGTTTGTGGCGTTCATCACCGCGATGATGATGACCCTCTCGCCGCTGCGCCGCGTGGCCGACATCGTGCAGCCCATGATGCGCGCGCTCACCTCCCTCGACCGTCTGCGCAGCATTGTGGATGCGCCGCGAGAGCACGATACCGGCACGCACACCGCCGAGCGCGTGCGCGGCGACCTTGAATTCGACGATGTGGGCGTGACCCTCAGCGCCATGGACCGCCCGGTGCTCGACGGCATTCGCCTTCGCGTGCAAGCGGGCGAGAGCCTCGCGCTCGTAGGCCCGTCTGGCGCGGGAAAGACCACGCTCATGCGCCTCGTGCCGCGCCTGCTGGAGCCCACTCTGGGCCGACTGCTGCTTGACGGCGTGCCGCTGCGCGACTGGAATCTGCACAGCCTGCGCGAGCAGATCGCCTACGTCGGGCAAGACGTGGTGTTGCTCAACGACAGCATTGGCGCCAACGTGAGCTTCGGTACAACGGTGGACGAAGACCGCGCCTGGGCGGCGCTCAACGCCGCCGCGCTGGGCGATTTCGTGCGCGGCTTGCCCGGCGGCTTGCAGGCCCCGGTCGGCCACAACGGCTCGCAGCTCTCGGGCGGCCAGCGCCAGCGCTTATCCATTGCCCGAGCGCTTTACCGCAACGCCCCCCTGCTCATCCTCGACGAAGCCACCAGCGCGCTCGACGCCGAGAGCGAGCGCCTCGTGCAGCAGGCCATCAACCGCCTCATGGAAGGCCGCACCACCATCGTCATCGCCCACCGGCTGGCAACAATAGCCCACTGCCACCGCATCGCCGTGCTCGACGAGGGCCGTCTGATCGAACTGGGCACGCAGTCCGAACTACTGCAAAAAGACGGCCTTTATGCCCAGTTGCACCGCATGCAGTTTCGGCCAGGCGAGGCCAAGTCAAGTACGGCCTGAGCCTGGAGGTGCCTGACTATTGATCCGGCATGGAGAAGGATGAAAGGGTCATGGGCCTCGCCATGCAAGGCGCTCCCCCTCCCAGCCCCCCCACGCTGTGGGGGAGGCGTGTTGGCTCCCTCTCCACTTGAGGGGAGGGTCGGGGTGGGGATGAGTCGTTTCAAACTTCAACGTGCCGATTCAATAAGCGTACTGCGCAAAGACTTATTCCAGTGTGAGCAGTGTGGCACTCAGCGTCTTTGCCGAAGCGGCGACAGGTCAGGCGAGTCAACAGGCCGAACGATGGTCTGCCCAACCGGTCACGTAACATCGCCTCTTCAAATCCCCTCCGCTGTCGCGACATGTCTGCACTCCGCACCGCCCTCAATGACCTCACCCGCAGCATCTTCGCCTGGCGTTTGTGGAGCCTGCTGGGTTGGCTTGAGATTCGCCAGCGCTACGCCCGCTCCAAGCTAGGGCCGTTCTGGCTCACCATCAGCATGGGCGTGCTCGTGGGCACGTTGGGAGTGGTGTATGGCTCGTTGTTCGGGATGAAGATTGAGGACTACCTGCCCATGCTGGCCGTTGGCATTGTTATGTGGGGCTTGTTTTCGACCATCGTCAGCGAAGGCAGCACCGCCTACATCAACAGCGCCAACTACATCCGCCAGGTGCACACCCCGCGGTTGATCTACATCTTGCAGGCTACTTGGCGCAACACGGTAATTTTTGCGCACAACTTCATCATTGTGCTCATCGTGCTTCTGATCTTTGGCGTGAAAAGCTGGGCCACCCTGCCGCTGTTCATTCCCGGCCTCGTGCTTTTTTTGCTCAACGCCATGTGGATGGCGGCGGTCGTGGGCCTGGTCTCTGCCCGCTTTCGCGATCTGCCGCAAATCGTCAACGCCCTGCTGCAAGTCGCGTTTTACGTCACTCCGATTCTGTTTCACGGCGGCATGCTCAGCGGCAAACACCAATGGATCGTGGAATACAACCCGCTGGCCTACCTCATCGACATCGTGCGTCAGCCCTTGGTGGGCGAAGTGCCGCCCGCGTTTACCTGGGAGCTCACCATCGGTATGGCCGTGTTCGGCTGGCTGCTGGCGCTGGGCATGACCGGGCGCTACCACCGCCGAATTCCGTATTGGGTGTGAGCCAGCACGGGCTCGCGCGGTAAAATTGCATTTCAATTTGTCATGCAATTGGAGTGACAACATGCCAGCCATTAGCTTGCGGCTTCCCGATGACATTGAGCGCCGCCTGGATGCCGAAAGCAACGCCTCCGGCCTGACGCGCTCCGATCTTGCGCGCACGGCCATTACCGAATTTCTCCAGCGCCGCGAGCGGGAGCGTTTTATGCGGCAATTGCTGACCGAGGCGCAGACCGCCTATGCCGACCCGGCCACGCGCGCCGCCGCGCAGGAATGGGGGAATCTCGCGTTTGCGGATGACGTGTCTCATTGGGGCGCCGATGAAGAA
The DNA here is from genome assembly GCF_057473305.1 of Thiomonas sp. TH-17. Classification (NCBI taxonomy): domain Bacteria; kingdom Pseudomonadati; phylum Pseudomonadota; class Betaproteobacteria; order Burkholderiales; genus Thiomonas; species Thiomonas sp. TH-17. Next base: position 3,673 of record NZ_JBYCKI010000045.1, on the reverse strand, counting down.
GCGGGCGCTGGCGGAGTTTGGTGGCGTTGATGCGGCGCGGCGAAATTTGGCTGGCCAATCTCAATCCGCCTCGCGGACGCGAGATCGGCAAAGTGCACCCTGTGCTGGTGGTGCAGTCTGATGAACTTTTCGCCATTGATACCCCGCTGGTCGTCGTATTGCCACTCACCACGCAGATCCGGCCCGGCATGTCGGCATGGCGCATTCACTTCGCCAAGCGGCAGCGATTGCTTCAAGACAGCCAGATCGTGATTGATCAGCCGCGAGCGCTCGATCGAGAGAGGCTGATCGACGGCCCGCTGGCCGAAGCCAGCCTCCAAGAGATGGAAGCTGTAGATAGAAGCCTTGCTGCCGTTCTCGGCTTGCCATTCAACGGCGCACAAGCCGACGCTGAACTCTGGACTCAGAACGCAGACTTCGAAGGGCTGCGGGGTGTGCGCTATTTTTCCAAAGCCCGAATCTGATTTGAAGTTGGCTAAACTAGACTCAATTTCCGTGCAAAATTGCGAATGCCATGCAGACCGTCAACATTCACGAAGCCAAAACCACCTTGTCTCAATTGATTGAACGCGTCGAGCAAGGTGAAGAGGTCATCATCGCCCGGGCGCGTAGGCCGGTGGCTCGGCTGACTGCCTTGCAAGCCACAGCGAAGCCGACCGTGCGCCTCGGCTTGATGAAGGGGCAAATTCAACTCGCTGAAGATTTTGACGATCCTTTGCCCGCCGAGGTGCTCCAGGGTTTCGCCGAAGGGCTAAAGATTTGAAATTGCTTCTGGACACCCACGTAATGCTGTGGGCGATGACAGACGACCCCCGCCTGTCGGGTGCAGCGCGCGAGCAGATGCAAGCCGCAGACGCGGTGTATGTCAGCGCCGCCTCGTTGTGGGAAATCGCCATCAAGACGGGCCTGGGGAAAATTGAGGTCGAGGTTGCCGAGTTGACCCGGCAGCTTTCTCTGGCGGGGTTTCAAGAGTTACCCGTCACCTGGCAGCACACCCTGAAAGTCGGTTCGCTGCCCAATCATCACAAAGATCCGTTCGACAGGCTACTCATCGCGCAAGCCCTTTCAGAGCCGCTGCACTTGCTCACCGCCGATAGGCAATTTCCTGCGTATTCAAACGACCTCGTCACCCTGGTGTGACGCCTGACCCAAACAACCCCATGTCCGCCAGCATCACCCTCCAAAACGTTCACCTCGACCTGCCCATCTTTGATGTGTCGGGTCAGTCTCTCAAAAAGCGCGTCATGCGCATGGGGCGCCGCAACCGCATTGCCGAAGACAGCGCCGGCGTGGTCGTGGTGCGCGCCATTGACGACCTCAGTCTCAAGCTGGAGAGCGGCGACCGCCTGGGCCTCATCGGCCACAACGGCGCCGGCAAAAGCACCCTGCTGCGCGTGATGGCCGGCATCTACCCGCCCAGCAGCGGCACGGTGGACGTGCAAGGCAAATCCGTGCCGCTGCTCGACATCGCCCTCGGCATGGACGACCAGTCCACCGGCCGCCAGAACATCCGCCTGCGTGGTCTGCTGCTGGGCATGACCGACGCTGAGATCAAGCGCAAGACCGAAGACATCGCCGAGTTCACCGAGCTGGGCGACTACCTCGACCTACCTTTGCGCACCTATTCCAGCGGCATGCGTGTGCGCCTGGCCTTCGCCATTTCCACCGCCGTGGAGGCCGACATCCTGCTGCTCGACGAAGTGCTCGGCGTGGGCGATGCCAGCTTTCAAGAGAAAGCCAACAAACGCCTGCAAGACCTGCATGCCCGAGCGGAGATTGTGGTGCTTGCCATTCACAATAGCGGCGCAATCCGCAAGGCCTGTAATAAAGTGCTGTGGCTAGAGCGCGGTAAAGCAAAAATGTTTGGCGGGGTGGACGAGGTGGTGGGCGCATATGACGAACACATGAACCCACCTGCGCCGGTGCTAAAGCCGCTTCGCCGACATGTCGCCAATCGGGTGTTCGCACAGCGCAAGACAGAGTTGCGCGCTCGTCGTTGAACGCCCATCTACCGAAGCTTCCTATGCCTGACAGTGACCAAGATTCACCGATCCAGCGCGTCACGGTATCCGTGGTGTCGCACGGCCAGCGCGATCTTGTGGCGGCACTGCTGGAGCAGATCAGCGCGCTGCGCGACCCCAGTCTCGTCCTTGTCGTCGTTGTCCACAATCTGCCGGATGTCGATCTTCCCAAGCCGCAGGGCGCACTGTTCAATCTAATGCAATTGCACAACACGAAACCGTTAGGTTTCTCGGCCAACCATAATCTCGCCTTTGGGCATTGCAAGACCCCCTGGTTTGCTGTACTGAACCCAGACATCGAATTCCAGTTCGGCAATCCTTTTCCGGCACTTCTCGAGGCGATGATTGATGATGATTGCCTCGGTGCCGTTGCGCCTGCGCTTGTGCAACCTGGTTCGCTACACGTCGAACCAAATCGACGCATCGTCACGCCGCTGGAACTGGTCTTGCGGCGCCTCCCACGCTACAAACCACCTGATGAACCTGACTGGTTGGTCGGTGCCTTCCTGTTAATTTGGTCTGATGTCTACAAGACCCTAGGTGGTTTCGATGACCGGTTCCGGCTGTATTGCGAGGATGTGGATTTTGGGGTGCGCATACGGAGCAGTGGGTGGGGCATCCGGCGTGTAGAGATAGCCAAGGTCGTTCACTTGACCCAACGGAGAAGTCATTCAGCGCTTAAGTATGGGTTTTTGCATCTCATGAGTCTGTTGCGCTTTTGGATAAAACTAGTTTTCGTGGGGCGCCCACTCAACCGTGAGCGTTGAGTAATATGAATGCAGCACTATTGTTTCATCAATTCAAATTGGACTTAAATATATGCAGGCGAAGGATTACATCAATTCTGAAGTTTATTGGAACCGCCGCTTTGAGGAAGATTGGGAGTCGTGCCACGGCCCTACGCAGTCACGTTTTTTTGCGCGAATTGCTATCAATAATCTGCCGCGTTGGTTTATTGATCAGTTGCGCTGTCAACCGCTGACACTTTGCGACTGGGGTTGCGCTCAAGGTGATGGAACGGATGTTTTGGCCAGTTATTTCGATGCCAATCGGATTACTGGTGTCGATTTTTCTTCGGCAGCTATAGAACAGGCTGCTGCGCGTTATCCCGCCCTCAGATTTTTTAACGACAATTGGTTAGCTGGCGAGTCGAATAATCACTCTGTTTTTGATGTTGTATTCTCATCCAATACACTGGAGCACTTTCACAAACCTTATGCTGTTCTTAACTCTCTGTGTAGTCATGCAGCGAAAGCTATTGTGCTTGCGATACCTTACCGAGAGCTAGAACGACACCCCGAGCACTTCTACACATTTTTACCTGAAAATATTCCATCAATAATTGGGCACGGATTTAAATTGATTTGGTCTAGGGTAGTGGACTGCCGCCGGCTTCCCAAGACTCTATGGGGGGGTGATCAGATTATCTTGGTTTACGCCAACCCAAGTTGGATTGATAGCCTAGGATTGACTTTGCAGGATTTCTGCATTGAACAGAGCGATTCAGCAACATTGATTACCCAGGCAGTGGGAGAGCGCGACGGGCAGATCGCCAGCCTCACCCAGGCAGTGGGAGAGCGCGACGGGCAGATCGCCAGCCTCACCCAGGCAGTGGGAGAGCGCGACGGGCAGATCGCCAGCCTCACCCAGGC
>NZ_JBYCKI010000044.1:0-5435 GCF_057473305.1 Thiomonas sp. TH-17 | reverse complement strand
CGCTGTTTCTCACCGACTGGCACAGCGCCACGCCGGACATGAAAGACCTCGAAGTCGATCAATACCTCGGCGACTTTCTCGCCTGCATCGACGACCTTGGCGGCCGCGTCAACTTGGTCGGCCTGTGCCAGGGCGGCTGGATGGCGGCGATGCTGGCGGCGCGCTTTCCCGACAAGGTTGCCAGCCTGGTACTGGCGGGCTCGCCGATCGACACCCACGCCGGCCACGGCCCCTTGCTGAAAATGGTCAAGCAAACGCCGATGAGCTTCTATGAAGAGCTGGTGGAAAGCGGCGGCGGGTTGATGCTGGGCAAATACATGCTGGCCGGCTGGAAGAACATGCACCCCGAGCAGCACTATGTGCAGGAGCACATCGACCTGTACGAACACATCGATGATCCGGTCTGGCTGAGCAAGACCGAAGCCTTCGAACGCTGGTATGAAAACCCGCTGAACCTACCCGGTCGCTGGTATCTGCAGGTCATCGACCAACTGTTCAGGCGCAATCTGCTGGCCAAAGGCGAGTTCATCGGCCAGGGCCGCGCGCTCCAGCTCAAGGACATCTCCTGCCCGCTGTACCTGCTTGCGGGCGAGAGCGACGACATTACGCCGCACGAGCAGGTCTTCGCTGCTGAAACCCTCTGCGGCACACCCGCCAGCCAGATCGAGAAGCGCATCGTGCCTGGCGGGCATGTGGGCCTGTTCATGGGCAAGCGCACGCTCGACGAGGCGTGGCCGGAAATCGGCGCGTGGATTAAGACCAAGGGCGTTGACAGAGCCTAAACGTTCGCCCTGATTACGCGCTGCCGATCAGGATGCCTGTGGCAAAGACCAGCAACCCGCCGACGACTACCTGCAGCACCGCCAGCCCGAAAGGCGTTTCCATGAAGCGCTTGCGCACCCAGGCAATCACGATCAACTCCACGCCGACCACGAGGAAGGCCAGCGTGGTGGCGAGGTGGAAGTTCGGGATCAGGTAGGGCAGGGTGTGGCCCAGGCCGCCCAAAGCGGTCATCAGGCCGGTGACGCCGCCTCGCAGCCACGGGCTGCCGCGCCCGGTGAGTGAGCCGTCGTCTGACATGGCTTCGGCGAAAGCCATGCTGATGCCGGCGCCCAGCGCCGCTGCGAGGCCGACCAGAAACGTGGCCCAGGTGTCGCGCGTGGCGAAGGCCGCGGCGAACAGCGGCGCCAGGGTGGAGACGGAACCGTCCATCAGCCCCGCCAGGCCGGGCTGAACGAAGCGCAGCAGAAAGGCGCGGCGCTGGGTTTCGCGCTCGGAGCGTATGGCTTGCGGCGTGATGAACTGGTTGCCGAGCGCTTCGGCTTTCTGCTCGTGTGCGGCCTCGGCGGCGGCGAGATCGCCGAGCAACTGGCGGATGCCGGTATCGGTCGCGTGGCGCGCGGCCTTGGCGTAGAACATGCGCGACTCGGCTTCCATCACCTCGGCCTGGGCACGAAAGTTTTCCAGATCGATCGGCTGCACCAGCCACAGCGGCTTGCGCTCGATGAAGCCGCGCACGTCCTGGCGGCGAATGAGCGGAATGCGGTCGCCAAACCGTTTGCGGTAGAGGTCGAGCAGGCGATGACGGTGCGTGTTTTCTTCGGCCGCCATGCCGCGGAACAGCGCGGCCGTGTCGGGGTAATCGGCGCTCACCGCCTGCGCGTACTGGCTGTAAATGCGCGCGTCGTCTTCTTCGAGCGAAATGGCCAGTGCGAGCAACTGCTGCTCGCTCAAACTGGAGAAGTCAAGCGTGGCGGTGTTGCCGCGCATGGAGAACAGCGAGCTCAGGTTCATTTTTGGGAGCGTGGAAAACGGTGCGATTACCCCCATTGTCGGCAGGCGCGTGCGGCCGTGCAATGCGCCCCTAAAATGGGCTCATCGCGCCAAAACCTGGAGAACCGTGTGGAGCAACCTGTGATTGATGTCGACCTGGATACGCGCGGACTGAACTGCCCGCTGCCCATCCTCAAGGCCAAGAAAGCACTCGCCCAGATGCAAAGCGGCCAGGTGCTGCGCATCGTCTCCACCGACGTCGGTTCGGTGAAAGACTTTCAGGCCTTCGCCCGTCAGACCGGCAATGCCCTGGTCGATCAGAAGACCGAGGGCGGCGAATACCACCACCTGCTGCGGCGGCGTTGATTCACTCTCGGCGTCGTCCCCGAAACAGCGCCCACCCAACCAGCGCCGAGGCGACGAGCACCAGCAGCACCATGCTCCAGAACCCGGCCTTGTCGTCGCCGAAGGGAATGCCGCCCACATTCATGCCGAACAGGCCGGCGATCACGTTCATCGGCAGCGCCACCACGGTCACGGCGGTCAGCATGAACAGGGTGCGGTCGGTGCGCTCGTTGAGCGCCGAGGCGATTTCTTCCTGCAGCAGTTTGATGCGTTCCTGCTGGGTGGCCACTTCCCGCAGAATCAGCGCCAGTTCCTCGGTAGCCTGCTGCAGATCGTCCCAGTCCTGACTTTGCAACTCGGTCGGCGGGCGTTTGAGCAGACGGAACAGTGCAGCGGGCTCCGGCGCCAACAGCCGTTGCAGGCGCAGCAGATCGCGGCGCAGGGCGCCGAGCTGCTTGCGCTGATCGCTGATGCGCTCGGCGTGCACCTGATCTTCCACCGTGTCCACCTGCGTGGCGACCTTGCGCAGCACTTCGAGCAGCACATCGCCCTGATCGCGCAGCAAATGCACCGCGAGCGCCAGCGGCGTTTGAAAGCGGGCGCGGTTGCGCACGGCCAGCCGTAGGCGGTCGATGCTGCGCAGGGGTTTTGCGCGCACGCTGATCATGCGGGTGGGGGTGATCATCAGCCAGAGCGAGGCGATCTCGATGGCGTCGCCTGGGGCGAGATCGAGCTCCACGTCGTTGAGCACGGCCACCAGCGCGTCGTCAATCACTTCCAGACGGCTGGACCTGCGGCCCTGAAAGATGGCGCTCAGACAGCGTTCGACCTGCTCGGGCTCCAGATGCGCGCGCAGCCATTGCTCGGCGCCGACGTGGGCGGCGTTGAAGTGCCACCAGTGAAACTGTTCCGCTGGGCCGGTGGTGCCGTCTTCAACTTGGCCGGGATGCAACTCCAGCGCCTGACCGACGCCGTCGGCATCGAAGCAATAGCCGCAGATCAGCGCCGGGTGGTCAAGAATCTGCAGAGCGGCCGCAGCGGTACGCGACATCACCGCTTCGTCTCACACCTGCGGAGAGACCAGCCCCACGGTGCTGATGTCCCCGCGCGTGTCGATGCGCAAGGCCCAGGTGACGACCGCGCCCAACAGCGAGGTGATCACCAGCAGCCACAGCAGAGTCTGCGTGCCGATGGCGTGCATCAGGATGGGAAAGAAAAACGCCGTCGTCACTGCGCCGATCTTGGCGAACGAAGCGGCAAACCCTGCGCCGTAACCCCGGATGGAAACCGGAAAGACTTCCCCCGCCAGCAGGTAGGTCTGCGCGTTCGGCCCCAGATTGGTCATGAAGTTGAACAGCATGAAGCCCGCAAACAGCAGCAAGGTCTTGTCCGGCTCGTTCAAGGTCAGGCCATAGGCAGCCAGGCCCAAGCCAATGGCGCAGCCGATGAAGCCGACGATCTGCAGCGAAATGCGCCCCGCGCGTTCGACCAGCAGAATGGCGAACAGCACGCCCACGAGCAGCAGCATGTCGAGCAGGATGGTTCCCTTGGCGGCCCGGGCGGCGTTTTGCAGCACGTCGGCGATGCTGTGCGATTGACTGGCCCCGCCCAATGCGGCTGCCAGAATGACCGGGGTGAAAATGCCAATGCCGTAGGTACCCAGATCCTGCAGGAACCAGGGCACGGCCGCCAGCAGCGTCGCCCGCAAGTTCTTCGCTTTGAACAGCACGCTCATATGCAGCTTGTGGTGATCGGCCTCGTGCGCATGGGCCGTCAGCTTGATCTGTTTGGGGTATTGCGGTTCGCGTTTGAGCAGCTTGCGCGCCTCGGCTTCCGCTTCGGCAAAACGCCCTTTGGCGGCCAGCCAGTGTGCGCTTTCACTGATGTAGAGCCGACCGAAAATCACCAGCAGAGCCGGGATGATGGCGGCGGCGTACATCCAGCGCCAGGCGTCGGCCTGCGGGTGGGTTTCCATGATGACGATGCCCAGACCCGCCCCGGCAATGGCGCCGACGGCCTGAAACGCGAACGCGCCCAGAACCAGCGGCCCCCGGCCGTTGCTCGGCACGCTCTCCGAGATCACCACATGAGCGGTGGGATAGTCGCAACCCAGCGCCAGGCCGATGCCGAACAGGGCGATGGCCATGACCAGAAAGCCCGGGCTCCAGGTGAGCAGGGCGAGAAAGACGACGAAGATCACCATCTCGGCGATGAACATGCGCTTGCGCCCGAATACGTCGGACAGGCCGCCGAGCAGCGTGGCGCCGATCAGGATGCCGAACAAGGTGCTGGCCGAGATCACGCTGCTTTGAAACGTGCTCAGGCTGAAGTCGCGGCTGATCAGCGGCAGCGCCACGCCGGTCATGAACACCACCAGACCTTCGAAGAATTTGCCCGCCGTGGCCAGACTCCAGATGCGCCACTGCATCGCGGTCATGGGCGCGCGTTTGAGCGCCGTGCCATCGGGCCAGACCGGCGCTTCGTCGATGTATTGCTGCACGGATTTGGTCGGCGGACGTTCTGCGAGTGAGGCGGCCATGCGAAATCTCCGGGGAGGGGAAGAATGGAATAACTCTCTAACATTCAATCAACCCTTGATGAACTATTCGTGAATATGTCAATGAAAATAGAAACAGAGTGTGTCTGGCCTTTTTCTTTCAAGGCAGGCTATGCAGCAGCGACGTGGCGTCATCGATTTGTCACGAGGATGAAAGACCATGCGCCTTGACCCGCGCCCAGACTTGGCTTGCGGCGCTTCTCGCACCCCACTCTGGAAGGACATCGCATGACCCCGTTTGCCGATCACGCCGACCTGCTCAAGCGCATCGAGCGCGAGCTGACCGATGGCTATGACGAAGAACTCGAACTCGAAATCGAGGACCGTACCGATCATCTGGCCGAGGCGGACGGGGCCCCCGCGCGCAGCGACGAGGAGGAGCGGCTGGCGCGGCAGGTCTATTTCAAGGAGCTGTTTCGCCTGCAGGCCGAGTTGGTGAAGCTGCAGGACTGGGTGGCCACGACTCGGCAGAAAGTGGTGGTGCTCTTTGAAGGGCGCGACGCGGCGGGCAAAGGCGGCGTGATCAAGCGCATCACCCAGCGGCTCAACCCGCGCGTCTGTCGCGTCGTGGCCTTGCCCGCGCCTAGCGACCGCGAGCGCACGCAGTGGTATTTCCAGCGCTACGCCGCGCATCTGCCGGCGGCCGGCGAAATCGTGCTGTTTGACCGTAAGCGTCCGCCGAACCCATCTTTTCAATGAGTCTGTGCTGAGTGAAGCTTGAGTTTTTTCGGAGGCTTCATGCGATCAGACAAACTCAGTG
>NZ_JBYCKI010000043.1:0-4877 GCF_057473305.1 Thiomonas sp. TH-17 | reverse complement strand
GGCTCTTCATGATGATGACCAACGGCTTCGGCGCGGTGCTGGGCAGCTCGATCAGCGGCGTGCTCATCAACGATTACTACACGCGAGCCGACGGCAGCATCGCGTGGCACGGCGTGTGGCTGATGTTCGCCGCGTATTCGCTGGTCGTGGCGGTGCTGTTCGCGATCCTGTTCCGCTACAAGCATGTGCGCAGTGATTCGGCGCGTCGCGTGGCGACACAGACAACGTCGTGACGCCGATCGCGTCGAGCGCGGTCGTGCTGCCCGACGCGGATCGTCGATGTGATGCATCCGCAGTATCGCTTTGGCGCCACCCGCGATGCTGCCGCGCTGTGGCGGTGGGCGCGCTTGGTGATGTGGCGAGTTGCACAAGGGTCCGGAGCAACGACCGCATGACCGCGAAGCCGATTTCATCGGTTCCACGCAACAGACAGGCGCGCGCACTGGTCCTGTTGCTGCCGTTCACCCTGCTGCCATCTGTCCATGCGGCAACGCTGGCATACCCAGGCGCATCGCTCCCTGTCGGGCTTGCGTCGACCTCGAACCCCGCCGCGCGGCTGCAGCCGAGCACCCGGAACCTGGCATGAAGCCGCGTGCGGCCGCCGCATGACCCTGCCGATGCGATTGGAACCCTCGCATATCCAGGCACACGGATCTGCGCATGGCCCATGGCAAGCGCTGCGACACGGTTCAAGCGCGACTTCATTGCCTGTAGAGTAAATGCGGCGCCGCGCACGACAAGGCTGCTCTAGAGACGCCTCGGCGATTCACGGCGCAGCCGTGCACATGGCGCAACGGGGAGGAGTTGATGCAGCGCTTTGCATTTGCCCACTGGTCCGCGCTGCGCCTGATGATAGGCGCGCTGGCCGTGGTGGCTATCGCATTGACCTGGTCGGCGCCGCGCCGCGAGCTGCCGTTCCACCTGAAAACCGATGCCGCGGGCGGCGTGATCGAAGCACGTGGCTGGACGCCCCTGCCGGCAGGCCTGCAGGCAGGCGACCGTGTGGTGCTGGCCGAACAGACGGCGCGGATGCGCGCCGTCCTCGCCGACGAAAACGTGCCCGGAAGCCGCACTTATCGCTTGTGGGTGCAACGCGCTGGCAGCGTGCTGCCGGTTGCGGTGCGCAGCGTGGCGCAGAAGCAAACCGCTGAATCTGGCCGCATCCACTGGGTATCCTCGGCAGAGCAGGCCATGCTGCTGGTGCTTGGCCTGTTGACCCTGTGGCGCGGCCGCGACTGGGCGGCATGGGGATTGGCGATGTTCGCCATCAGCATCCTGTTTGCAAAAATCCTCGTCGGGCTGCCCGCGCCGCCGTTCCCGGGTCTCGCGCTGCACATGGTCGGGCAATGGCTCGGCGGACCGATGGCGTTTCTGGGGCTGTATCTCACCGCCACCGCTCTGCTGGGTTTGCGGCCGCGCTTGTTGCATGGCCTCGGGATTGTCTATCTGCTGCTGTTGCTGCTGCTGTTCGCGCTCGAAGCCGGCGGCAGCGTGGCGTTTGTCGCTTTTGCGGTATCCGGAGAGCCTGCCGCGTTCAACGACATCATCATCGCCTGCGGGATTGCGGGACTAGCCGTGCCGCTATGGGTCTTGCTGCGTGGTTACGTGGATGCCGCGGCCGCGGCGCGCCTGCGCATTCGCTGGATCCTCAGCAGCACCGCCCTGCTGCTGCCGGCGATGCTGATCGAGATCGCATTGCAGAACGCGGCCGTCCAGCAGTCGCCGGCACTGATGTGGTTGCGCTGGATCGGTACGGCGCTGACCATCGCCGTGCTCGCCCTGTACACCTATGCCGTGCTGCGTCAGCGCCTGGTCGAGGTGCGCGTGGTGGTCAACCGTGCCTTGGTGTTTGCCTTGCTGATGGGCATGGTGGTGGGTCTGTTCGCATTGATGGAGAGCCTGATCGAGCGCAGCGCGATCGGCGAGAGCGCCGGCCTGGCACTCGAGATTGGCGTGCCGTTGGCGCTGGGCATCCTGTTTCACCAACTGCATCGGCGTGTCGAGGCGCTGGTCGACCGCGTGTTCTTCCATCGCGAACATCGGGCGCGCGCGGCACTGAGCGATTTCGTGCGCGACGCGGGATTCGTCGAATCACCGCAGACGCTGATCGCGCGCACGGTCGAGGCGTTCAGCCGCGATGCGGGCGTCACGGGCGCCGCGCTGTATGAAGCGCGCGAGGGAGGATTCGACTGCAGCGGCCGCGATGGCGCAGGCTTCGCATGCCAGGATCGTCTCGACCAGGACGACCGCGCGCTGGTGCGCCTGCGCGCGACGCTGGCACCGCTGGACCTGCATGGGGTGGGCAGCGCACTGGGTGCCGAGGGCCTGGCGCTACCGCTGGCCCTGCGCGGACACCTGTTCGGCGTGCTGGTGTGCGGCCCACGTCCGGCCGGACGCCATGCCCAGGCCGACATCGAGCGCTTGGGGCATGCCGCGCACGAGGTCGGCGCCTCGCTGTTCGCGCTGCGTGCGCGTGCCAACGAAAGTCTGGTCGAGGCGCTGGCGCGCGGCGTGTTGCCGCCAGCGCAGGCGATATCGCAGGCCCGCGCGCTGGCTGCAGCTCCCCTCGCCACCCAGGCCGGACAGTAGTCACTTGCGAGCACGCTGGTCAGCGTCGGGCACGCGGGCCTGGGCACTCTCGACGCGTCCCAACACACGCTGGCACGACGGCCGGACACCCGCGCGATCTCGATGACGGCGTGGTCTTGGCTGTCGGCGCGACGCAACCTTCACGGACATTCGGATATCTCTGCGGCAAGGCCACGTCATGCTGCTTGCTTCGCGATGCGGCCTGCCCACGGGTGTTGCCAAGGGGCAGCCAAATGACTTTGCTTGATCAACCAGAGCTTTCGACGAAGTCCGCGGCTGTCAACGAGCCCGGGTTGGATCTCGTGCCGATCGCCGATGGCCAGCTCCGGCTTGCCGAAGTGATCGGCGCGCTCAGCCATGCCCTCGACATCACCGAGGGCCAACCCCCCGGGCATTGTCAGCGCTGCTGCTGGATAGGATTCCACATCGGATGCGAACTCCGTCTCACCGAGACCGAACTGCGGGAGCTCTACTACACCTTGCTGCTCAAGGATGCCGGATGCAGCAGCAACGCCGAGCGTCTGTGCGAGCTATACGCGCACGATGACCTGCGCACGAAGCATGATTTCGCGCAGGTTGATACCAACAGCCTGAAACAGCTTGCGAGCTTCGTGTTGACCCACGCCGCACCCGGCGCGGGACTTGGCAGCCGGTTATCGCATGTCCTCAACCTGATGCGCCATGGCGAGCAATTGGCTGACGAATTGGTCATGGCCCGCTGCGAGCGGGGTGCGCAGGTGGCTCGCCAGCTCGGCTTTCCAGACACCGTCGCTGCCGGCATCCAAAGCCTGGATGAGCACTGGGATGGCCGCGGCAGGCCGCAGCGTCATCGCAGCGACGACATTCCGCTGGGTTCGCGCATCGCGCTGCTAGCCCAGGTGGCCGATGTGTTTTACCAGGTCGGCGGCGCATCAGCCGCGCGGAACGAGGTGCTTCGACGCAGCGGATCCTGGTTCGACCCTCGCGTCGTGGATGCATTTCTTCGCGTCGCGCAAGAGCCGGATTTTTGGACGGTCATGGCTGCCGAGGATTTTGAGAGTCGACTGTGGGCGCTGGAGCCCAGCAGGCAAATCCTTGACCCCACCGAGACGCGCCTTGATGCAATCGCACTGGCCTTCGCGCAGATCGTCGATGCAAAGAGTCATTTCACCTTCGGCCACAGCGAGCGGGTAGGCAACTACGCTGCGATCCTGGCGACCTCGATGGGATTCAGCGCCAGGCGCACCGCCTGGGTCCGCCGGGCGGGCTTGTTGCATGACCTGGGCAAACTCGGCGTCAGCAACACGATCCTGGACAAGCCCGGTCGACTGAGCGCCGATGAATGGGCGAGTGTCAAGCGGCACCCGGCTCTCACTGAGGAAATACTTGCACGGATCGGCCCGTTCAGAGAGCTCGCACGCGTGGCCGGCGCCCATCACGAGCGATTGGATGGATGCGGCTATCCCCGCGGCCTCAACGACATCGATATCAGCCTGGAAACGCGCATGATAACGACGGCAGATATCTTCGATGCTCTGACTGCCGCCCGCCCCTACCGTGCCGCACTGTCGATCGATGAAGCCCTGATCATCATGGAGCGAGAGCGTGGGCGCGGCATCGACTCGCTGTGCCTCGATGCGCTCGTGAGCGCCATCGCGAAGTTCGACATTCAAGCCGCGGATTCGGTATCAGGGGAGTGAGCGGGTTGCACGTGACGCGCATGGCAGCTACATCGCATCACGCGCAGCACTCAGACGCCAGACACGCTGCAAGATAGAATCACACGGAGCCAGACATGCAGCTGAAGCACGACGGTTTGGGCACTGAGCAGGCATATATCGGGTGGATACGCCGGTTCATCGAGAGCAGCGGCAAGCGCCACCCCCGTGCGATGGGTGCGACCGAGGTCGAGCGGTCCTGTCCGTCCTGGCGGTGCGCGGTCAGGTGGCGGCGAGCACGCAGAACCAGGCGCTGGCGGCGCTGCTGTTTCTGTATCGCGAGGTGCTGGAGCTGCGATTACCGTGGATGGACGACATCCACCGCGCGCAGCGGCCGCAGCGCCTGTCGACCGTGCTCAGTCGCGACGAAGTGCAGGCGTTGCTCGCGCAGCCCGCCGGACCGGGCGGGATGACTCGACGCGGAACGCGGCCCGGACCACTGCGGCGCGCGTCGGCTGGATCCTGCGCGGTTTGCCCGGCGCGCCCAGCCCAACACGCATCACGCAGGCCGCGCGGGTGTGCGGCATGCGCATCACGCCGCCGCCCGCGCGAGCGCGTCGCATGATTTGCGCCGGTGACTGGCTATGCTGC
>NZ_JBYCKI010000042.1:0-5658 GCF_057473305.1 Thiomonas sp. TH-17 | reverse complement strand
TGCATGGCCAGATCGGCGTCGGTGATCCAGGTGCCGTCGGCCTTCAGGCGCGGGTCGGGGGACTGGGCGCGCGGCAGAATTTCGGTGCGCGCCGCGTTGCGCAGCAGGGCACTGACGATGGCGAGATCAGGAACGGTGTGCGGCGTGGGCATGGGCATTCAGGGCACGAGTATGGTGGGGGCCGCGGGGGCCGCGGTCTGGGGCCAGTCGAGGCTGTAGTGCAGGCCGCGGCTTTCGTGCCGCAACTGCGCTGAGCGCACGATGAGGGCGGCGACTTGCAGCAGGTTGCGCAGCTCCAGAAGGTCGCGGGTGACGCGGAAATTGGCGTAGAACTCGTCCACCTCGGCTTGCAGCAGGGCGATGCGGTGGGCGGCGCGCTCCAGTCGCTTGTCGGTGCGGACGATGCCGACGTAGTTCCACATCAGGCGGCGCAGCTCGTCCCAGTTGTGGCTGATGACCACGAGTTCGTCGGCGTCGCTCACGCGGCTTTCGTCCCAGCGGCGGGGCGTGGGCACGGCGGGAGGCGCGGCTTCCAGGATGGCGAGCGCAGCGGCCTTGCCGAACACCGCACATTCCAGCAGGGAGTTGCTTGCCAGGCGATTTGCGCCGTGTAGGCCGGTGTAGGCCACTTCGCCCGCGGCGTAGAGGCCGGGCAGGTCGGTGCGGCCCGACAGGTCGGTGAGCACGCCGCCGCAGGTGAAATGCACTGCGGGCACCACGGGTATGGGTTCGCGCGACATGTCGATGCCCAACTCCAGCAGGCGGGCGTGAATGGTGGGAAAGTGCTGGCGGATGAAGGCTTCGCCCTGGTGGGTAATGTCGAGGTAGACGCAGTCGAGGCCGCGCTTTTTCATCTCGAAGTCGATGGCGCGCGCCACCACGTCGCGCGGGGCGAGTTCGGCGCGCGGGTCGTGCGCGGTCATGAAGCGGGTGCCGTCGGGCAACACGAGTTTGCCGCCTTCCCCGCGCACCGCTTCAGTGATGAGGAAGCTCTTGGCTTTGGGGTGATACAGGCAGGTGGGGTGAAACTGGATGAACTCCATATTCGCCACGCGGCAACCCGCGCGCCAGGCCATCGCCAAACCGTCGCCGCTGGCGGTGTCGGGGTTGGTGGTGTAGCGATACACCTTGCCGGCGCCGCCGGTGGCCAGCACGGTGTGTGCGGCGGCGAAGGTCTCTACCCGGCCACTGGCGGTGTCTAGGGCGTATGCGCCCCAGCAGCGCGGGCTGGCCTTGCCGTCCACATGGCGGTCGGTGATGAGATCGACGGCGACATGGTTTTCCAGCAGGGTGATGTTGGGATGGGCCTTGGCGCTGGCGAGCAGAGTGGTTTGAATGGCCGCGCCCGTGGCGTCCACCACATGGGCGATGCGGCGCTGACTGTGCCCGCCCTCGCGGGTGAGGTGCAAGGCGCTGCCTTCGGTGTCGAAGGGCACGCCTTGTTCGCGCAGCCAGGCAATGGCGTCGGGCCCGTGCTCGATGACAAAGCGCGTGGCCGGCAGATCGCCCAGCATTGCTCCGGCCACCAGGGTGTCGTGCACGTGCTCCTCGAAGCTGTCGCCCTCGGCCAGCACCGCGGCAATGCCGCCCTGCGCCCATTGGCTGGACGAGACGTCGAGTGTGCGCTTGGCCAGCACCGTCACCTTGAAGCGCTCGGCGAGATGCAGTGCGGTGGACAGGCCGGCCAGACCGGCGCCGAGGATCAGAACATCACTTTGGGGCATGGTGGGTCAACGCGTGGGGAAGGGGCGTCAGTGAAGGGTGATGAGAATGTGATTGTCCCTTCTTCGCGCGGCCAGCGCCTTGTTCGCTGACAAGGCGCGCAAATGGGCCGAAAATCAGCTTGCACAAAAACGAAGGAGACAAACATGAACATACCGAACCTGGAACACGCGGTGGACCCGCAGGAATGGGCGCTGCGCTGCGATCTGGCGGCTTGTTATCGGCTGGTGGCCTTGCACGGCTGGAGCGATCTGGTGTTCACTCACATCAGCGCCAAGCTGCCGCTTTCGCTGACCGGTGGCGACCACCAATTTCTCATCAATCCCTATGGCTTGATGTTCGAGGAGATCACGGCGTCGAGTCTGGTGAAGGTGGACGCCGAGTGCAACAAGCTGAGCGAGAGCCCTTATCCGGTCAATCCCGCAGGTTTCATCATCCACAGTGCGGTGCACGAGGCGCGGCCGGATGCGGGCTGCGTGCTGCACACGCACACCCGCGCTGGTGTGGCGGTGAGCGCGCAGGAGCACGGCGTGTTGCCCATCAGTCAGCAGAGCACTTTCGTGCTGGCGTCGGTGGCCTATCACGACTATGAGGGCGTGGCGTTCCGTTCCGACGAAAAGCCGCGTCTGCAGGATGATCTGGGGGAGGCCAACTTCCTCATTCTGCGCAATCACGGCCTGCTGACCGTGGGCGCGAGCATCGCCGATGCCTTTCTGGGCATGTATGTGCTGGAGAGCGCCTGTCAGATCCAGATCGCCGCGCTGGCGGGCCAGCAGGGGGTGGAAGGGCTGCGCCAGGTGCATCCGCAGATTCTCAGCGGCGTGGCGGAGGCCATGCGGGTGCAGACCGGAGGCATGGGGGGCGCCTTTGTCTGGCCTGCGCTGCTGCGCAAGCTCGAACGTCTCGACGCCGCTTACCGGACCTGACGGCGTCCACCGGCACCGATCGGGCCGAGGCGCCGCAGTCAGCACTCCAGGTTGTCGATCAGCCGGGTGCGGCCCAGGCGGGCGGCGGCCAGCGCGACGCAGGGCGTGCCGCGGTGCAGGTCTTGCGCGGTGGGCGTCTGCAAGTCGGCGCGGCGGCGCAGGGTGAGGTAGTCGGGCGTCCAGCCGAGTTGGTCGAGGCGGGTGATGGCCTGCTGTTCGAGCAGGTGAATCTGCTCGGGGGCGGTGGCGCTGCGGGCGTCTTCGGCCAGGGCGTGCAGGGCGGCCTGGAGTTGCGGTGCCTGCGCGCGTTCTTCGGGCGTGAGGTAGCCATTGCGCGAAGACAGCGCCAGGCCGTCGTCGGCGCGCACGGTGTCGAGGCCAATGATGTTGATGGGCAGGGCGAACTGCTCGACCATGCGGCGGATGAGGAGTAACTGCTGATAGTCCTTCTTGCCGAACACGGCATGGCGCGGCTGCACCATCTGGAACAGCTTCATCACCACGGTGGCCACGCCTTCGAAGTGACCGGGGCGGGCGGCGCCGTCGAGAATGCCAGCGATGGCCGGATCGGGCAGGACGCGGAAGGTCTGCGGCTGCGGGTACATCTCGGCTTCGTCAGGGGCGAACAGTAGGTCGCAGCCGGCGTCGGCCAGCAGCTTTGCGTCGTGCGGCAGGGTGCGCGGATAGCGGTCGAAGTCTTCATTCGGTCCGAACTGCAGGCGGTTGACGAAGATGCTCGCCACCACCGGAACGTTCTCCTGCCGCGCGCGGGCGATCAGTCCCAGATGCCCGGCGTGGAGATTGCCCATGGTGGGCGCGAGCGCCCAGTCCGGGTGCGGCTTGAGCGCGGCGCGCAGGTCGGCGACGGTGTGGACGGTCAGCATGGGCAATGGCAGTCAGACGTTTTTGAGACGAACCGAATCAGGCGGCATAGCCGTGCAGGGCTTCGTCGGGAAACGCACCTTGCTTGACGGCCTCCACATAGCTTTGCACGGCGTCGAGAATGCTCGGCGCGCCTTGCATGAAGTTGCGCACAAAGCGAGGCTTGGGACCGCGGGTGATGTCGAGCATGTCGTGCAGCACCAGCACCTGGCCGTGGGTGCGCGCGCCCGCGCCGATGCCGATGGTGATGCCGGGATAGGCCGCGCTGATCTGCGCACCCACATCGGAGGGCACGAGTTCGAGCACCAGCATGGCCGCGCCCGCAGCGCCAACTTCGGCCGCATGACGCCGCAGGGTGTCGGCCGATTGCGCGTCGCGGCCCTGAATGCGGTAGCCGCCGAGCGCGTGCACGCTCTGCGGCGTGAGGCCGAGGTGGGCGCACACCGGAATGCCGCGCTCCACGAGGGCGGCGATGACGGGCGCGGTCCAGCCGCCGCCTTCCAGCTTGACCATTTGCGCGCCGGCCTGCATCAGCGCCACGCTGCTGGCCACGGCCTGCTCGATTCCGCCCTGGTAGCTGCCGAAGGGCAGGTCGGCGATGAGCCAGGCGCTGCGATTGCCGCGCGCCACGCATTGCGTGTGATAGACCATCTGCTCCAGCGTGACAGGCAGGGTGGAGCTGTGACCCTGCATCACCATGCCCAGCGAGTCGCCCACCAGCAGGCAATCGACCCCGGCGGCGTCGAGCAGGCTGGCGCTGGCCGCGTCGTAAGCGGTGAGCATGGCGACTTTTTCGCCGGCCTCGCGCATGGCGCGCAGGCGGTGCAGGGTGAGCGGTTTGCGCGGGGCGCTATCACTGCGGGGCGCAGCGCCGTAGGGCGCGGGAGAGTCTGCAGACATGGCTTGAGCTCAGATGGAAACCGGCGCATTATGCCCGCGCCAGGCGTGTTTTTGCGAACGAGCGTTCGATTCCTAACATCAACTCGGGGTGTAGGCCAACCGCACATACAGCGGGGCGAAGGCTTCGGCCTGGGTGATGTCGACCAGCGCTTCTCGGGTGAGTTCGAGCAGCGCCACCAGCGTGACCACGGCGACGGGCACGCCCTGCGCGGGGTCGAACAGTTCGTGAAATTCGAGGAAGCGCGTGCCTTGCAACTGGCGCAGCACGCGGCTCATGTAGTCGCGCACCGAAAGCTGCTCCCGGGTGATCTTGTGGTGCGTATGCAGCTTGGCACGCTTGAGAATGTCGCTCCAGGCCTGCTGCAGCTCAATCGTCGTCACATCGGGCAGGCGCGGCGCGGCGTCGCGGTCGAACAGCACTTGCGCGCGCCAGAAGTCACGTCCGAGCACGGGCAGGGCGTCGAGCTGCTGCGCGGCGAGCTTGAAGCGCTCATACTCCAGAAGTCGGCGCACGAGTTCGGCACGGGGGTCTTCGGGCTCGGCGCCCGGTTCAGTGGGCGGCCGCGGCAGCAACATGCGCGACTTGATTTCGATGAGCATGGCCGCCATCAGCAGATACTCGGCGGCCAGCTCCAGGTTGTGTCGGCGGATTTGCTCGACATAGCTCAGATACTGCGCCGTGACCTGCGCCAGCGGAATGTCGAGAATGTTGAAGTTCTGCTTGCGGATGAGATAGAGCAGCAGATCCATCGGCCCTTCGAAGGCTTCGAGAAAGACCTCCAGCGCGTCGGGCGGAATGTAGAGGTCTTGCGGCAGCTCGAACAGCGGTTCGCCATAAAGCCGCGCGACCGCCATGCCATCGACCGTGGTCGGCGTGCTGTCCACCGCCGGAGACATCAGCGCGGCGTCGCCGGTGGCGGAGGTCATTGATTGGCCTGTTGCCAAGCTCGCCACGCTCGGGCGTGCGTCAGTGGCTGCCGTAAACGTAGGCTTTCTGCGGTACCCGGCCCGCCTTGAATTCGCGGGTTAGCTCGGGGTTCTGCGGTTTGTCCCAAAGCCGGGCGCGCCCTTCTTTCTGCTTGGCCTCAAGCTGCGGATCGCTGTGCTTCAGATCCTGGATTAAATGCTTAACTTCAGAAACGTTGGGTTTGACTTTTAATGGCTTGGACGTTCTCGAATGGAAACGGCAGGGGGAAAAACGAGCCTGCATTCTAAGCAAGCGGCAGCC
>NZ_JBYCKI010000041.1:0-14927 GCF_057473305.1 Thiomonas sp. TH-17 | reverse complement strand
TTCGCGCGTGTAGCAATAGCCCATGCGATCCTGGTTGTTCGCACGACCGCCGCGGCGGCTCACCTGGTACACCGAAAACTTCAATTCTTCTCCCTCGTGGCAGGTTTGCCCTGCTCAGGCCCCGGAGTTTGCACCGCCTGGACGGGCGCGCCAAATCGGGTGACATCCCGCACCTTTTGTACTTGCGACTTGGTATCGTTCACCAACTCGTCAATGTGCAGCCGGAGTTTCTCGCCCATGGTCAGATTGGTGTAGCGCCGCGCGTTTTCCGCGCCCAGTTCGCGCTGGAGATTGAACACGCTTTGCGGGCGCGCCATGGCATCCAGCGCCATGCACCACTCCACGATCTCGATCAGATTGTCCGAATACACGCCCCGCAATTTGGAGAGCTGGGCCTGCAGCCGGTCTTTCTCCAGCCGCTGCGGCGCTTCGTAGGGCGGGTAGCCCGTCATGCAGGCGTAGATGCAGGCGCCGACGGCATAAATATCGGTCCACGGGCCGAACGCCCCCTCGCGCTTGTACATCTCAGGAGCCGCAAAACCCGGCGTATACATCGGGCGAAAGCGCTTGTCCTGCTGGTTGAGCACTTCGCGCGCCGCGCCAAAATCGATCAGGATGGGCTTGTTGTCATCGGTGATGAACACGTTTGCCGGCTTGATGTCGAGGTGCAGCATCTTGTGCTGATGCACCACGCGCAAGCCCTGCAAAATGTCATCGAACAGCGAGCGGATGGTCGACTCGCGAAAAATCTTCTTTCGCTTGAGCTCGCGCGCGGTGATGACGAACTCCTGGAGCGACGCGCCCTCCAGATAATTCATCACCATATATACCGTGTCGTTTTCTCGAAAAAAGTTGAGCACGCTGACGACGCTGGGATGCGATATCTGCGCCAGCGAGCGGCCTTCCTCAAAAAAACTCTTCAGGCCCAGGCGGTAGAGCGCGAGTTTGTCGGGCGGCACCACTGGGCTCGACTCGCCCGGCCCCCGCTCCACCAGCGAGGCCGGCAGATACTCCTTCACGGCCACTTTCTGCCCATCGGAGCTCAGCGCCAGATACACCACGCCAAAACCGCCGCTGGCGACCTTGCGCACAATGCGGTAGCCGCCCACTTGCGATTCGGGAGCGAGTGGGGCGGGTTTGGATTTGGGCGAGGTGGCCATGAAAACGAAGGCTAGCAGCCTACCGGCGAAAGGAGTGTGGAAAAATACATGCAAAGGGGATGCGATTGAAGCCAATTTATAGCATGACTGGCTACGGCCAAAATAGTGCACAACTCTCGACCGGAGCCAAGATCCATATCGAGTTGCGCTCGGTCAACAGCCGCTTTCTCGACATCGCCTTCCGGCTGCCTGAAGAACTGCGGGGCGCAGAGGCGGCGATGCGGCAATCCATCACCCAGACATTGCGCCGCGGCAAGATCGACTGCCGCGCGGTTTTCGAGGCGCCGCAAAGTGCACCCGCCTTGCCCGACGCCAGCGCCGCCGTGCCGCTGCTGGCCTTCGATACCGCCCTGCGCGCCCTGGCGCCTCACCTCGCCCCGCTCTCGGTCGGCGAAGTGCTGCGTTTCATCGGCGGCGCGCAGGAAGATCATGCCGACGCCGCCGAAATCGCGCAGGTCGCCAGCCTAGCCACCCAGCAGGCCCTGGCCGCGCTGGTCGCGGCGCGCGCCCTCGAAGGCGACCGTCTGCGCACCCTGTTGCAGGGTCGCATCGAACAGATCGGTCGACATGCAGCCCGGGCGCGCGAGATCGTGCCCCTCGCCGTGGAGCGCCAGCAAGCGCGGTTCACCGCCCGCTGGGAAGAAGCACTGGCGGCCTTGACCGGCGTGGAGACCAGCGTCGAAACGCTCAAAGACCGTCGCCTGCAGGAAGCCGCCAGTTTTGCCATTCGTATCGACGTGGCCGAAGAGCTCGATCGCCTTCAGGCCCACCTGCAAACCCTGCGCGATCTGCTCGCCCAGGGCGGAGAGTTGGGCAAGCGGCTGGACTTTCTCATCCAGGAGCTGCACCGGGAGGCCAACACACTGGGCTCCAAATCCGCCGCACTCGAACTCAGCGAAATTGCGCTCGAACTCAAGGTCCTGATCGAGCAGATGCGCGAGCAGGTGCAGAACATCGAATAAATCAGGCCGCCACGTGTCCTCCCACTTTCCCGGAAACCTGTTTGTCGTCGCTGCCCCCAGTGGGGCGGGCAAGTCCAGCCTCGTCAATGCCTTGCTCGCCGAGGACTCGGGCATCCAGCTCTCGGTGTCTTGCACCACGCGCGCGCCGCGGGGCGCCGAGATCGATGGCGTGCATTACGTCTTCATCGATAGCCCCGAATTTCAGCGCCGCATCGACGCGAACGAATTTCTCGAATGGGCCGAGGTGCACGGCAACCGCTACGGCACCTCCAAGCGCTGGCTGGAAAGCCGCATGGCCGACGGCATGGACGTGCTGCTCGAAATCGACTGGCAGGGCGCCGCGCAGGTGCGCAAGCAATTCGACAACGCGGTGAGCATCTTCATCCTGCCGCCCTCGTTCGAGGAACTGCGGCAACGGCTCACCCGCCGCGCGGAAGACGCACCCGAAGTCATCGAACAGCGTCTGCGTGAAGCCCGCATCGAGTTGGCGCAGGCGAAGAACTTCGACTTTATAATTGTGAATCAAGACTTTACGCACGCCTTGCGCGATCTGAAGCAAGTCGTCGCCGCACAGCGGCTACGCTATGCCGCGCAACGCCTTTCCCATCCCGAGGTCTTTCGCGCCCTCGGCATCCTCTGAACTGGAACTCTGACATCATGGCCCGTATTACCGTTGAAGACTGCCTGGAAAAAATCCCCAACCGCTTCCAGCTCGTTCTGGCCGCCACTTACCGCGCCCGCATGCTGGAGCAGGGTCATTCGCCCAAGCTGGAATCGAAAGACAAGCCCGCCGTCACCGCCCTGCGCGAAATCGCCGCGGGCCTGACCGGCATTGAGATGCTGAAAAAAGTACCCACCTGATTTCAACATGCCCAGCAGCCACACCGCCACGCCCGATCCGAAAGCCTCGGTCACGGGTCTGGCTGTGCCGGCTGCGGGCCAGGTTGCCGCAGTCAAGCGCCCGCGCGCGCGGGCTAAAAGTGCCACGGCCGAGCCCGAGCCTGCGGCGATCGCGACTAGCGATGAGGCGGCCGCAACCCGGCACGTCTGCGTGAGTCTGGCCAGTCTGCTCGACAAACTTCAGGCCTATCTCCCCGAAGCCGATCTGCAAAGAATCCGCGAGGCTTATCGCTTCGCCGATGCGGCGCATCTCGGGCAATACCGCGCCAGCGGCGAGCCCTACATTTCTCATCCCGTGGCGGTTGCCGAGCTCTGCGCCGACTGGAAGCTCGACACCCAGGCCATCATGGCCGCGCTGCTGCACGACACCGCCGAAGACAAGGGCATCACCCAGGCTGAACTCATCGAGCATTTCGGCAGCACCGTGGCTGACCTGGTGGATGGGCTGACCAAGCTCGACAAGCTGCAGTTCTCCAACCGTGAGGAAAACCAATCGGAGAGCTTTCGCAAGATGCTGCTGGCGATGGCGCGCGACATTCGCGTCATCCTCGTCAAGCTCGCTGACCGTCTCCACAATATGCGCACCCTGGGCGCGATGGCGGCGAGCAAGCGGGTGCGCATTTCGCGCGAGACGATGGACATCTACGCGCCCATCGCGCACCGCCTCGGGCTCAATCTCGTTTACCGCGAACTTCAGGATCTCGGCTTTGCCAACAGCCACCCCAACCGCTACGCCGTGCTGTCTCGCGCGGTGCTGGCTGCCCGTGGCAACCGGCACGGTTTGGTGGAGAAGATTCTGGCGGCAGCGCAGGCTGCACTGAACGAGGCACTGGTGCCCTCGCAGTTGTTCGGTCGCGAAAAAACGCTGTATTCCATCTATCGCAAGATGCGAAGCAAGCATCTGAGCTTTGCGCATATTCAAGACATTTTCGGCTTTCGCGTGCTGGTGCCTGATGTGCTCGACTGCTACCGGGCGCTGGGCGTGCTTCACAGTTTGTACAAGCCCATGCCGGGCAAGTTCGAGGACTACATCGCCATTCCCAAGGCCAATGGTTACCAGTCGCTGCACACCACGCTGATCGGGCCGAACGGCAATCCCATCGAATTTCAGATCCGCACCGAGGCGATGCACCGCATTGCCGAGAGCGGGGTGGCCGCTCACTGGCTTTACAAAACACCGGAAGACAAGCCGGCCCCGCAGCAGGCGCAGACCAATGCCTGGCTGCAATCGCTGCTGGACATCCAGACCGAGAACCGCGACTGGGCCGATTTTCTCGAAACCGTCAAGGTCGATCTGGCGCCCGATGCGGTCTATGTGTTCACCCCCAAATCGCGCATTCTGGCGCTGCCGCGCGGCGCCACGCCGGTCGATTTTGCCTATGCCATCCACACCAATCTGGGCGACCAGACGGTGGCGGCCAAGGTGAACAACGCGCTGGTGCCCTTGCGCACCGAGTTGCGCAGCGGCGATGTGGTCGAGATCATCACCGCGCCGGCCTCGCGCCCCAATCCGAGCTGGCTGAGCTTCGTGCGCACCGGGCGGGCGCGTTCCAAGATTCGACACGCGCTGCGCACCACGCAGCAGGCCGAATCCGTCGAATTGGGTCGCCGCCTGTTGCAAAGCGCGCTGCGCCACGAGCATCTCGATCTGCTCACGCTCGACGACGCGGTGTGGGACAAACTGCTGCGCTGGACGGGCTTCAAGTCGCGCGACGATCTGTACGCCGACATTGGCCTGGGCAAGCGCGTGGCCGACATTCTGGCCAAGCGCGTGGTCGCGCTCATCTCCCCGCAGGACGCGCTGTCCGCCCCCTTGCTCGACACCATCGAACGTCTGGAAAGCCGTGCCGCCCACGATGCCAAATCTTCTTTGCAGCTCGACGGCAGCGAAGGCATCTCGGTGCGCTACGCCCCCTGCTGCCGCCCCATACCGGGCGACGCGATCATCGGCTATCTGGGCAAGGGCGAAGGCCTGATCGTGCACCAGCAAGACTGCGACATCGCGCGCCGCCTGTTCCAGAAAGACCCGGACCGCTGGATCGATCTGAGCTGGGCGGACGAATGCACCCGGCCTTTCGAAACCGGCGTGAGCGTGATCGTGCAGAACACCAAAGGCGTGCTCGCCCGCGTGGCGGCCGCCATCAGCGAGCACGACAGCGACATCGCCCACGTCACGATGGACGAAGACTCGCAACAGGCCACCACCGAGCTGCGTTTCGTCGTGCAGGTGCGCGACCGCAAACATCTGGCCGACGTGCTGCGCGCCTTGCGCCGCCTGCAATTTGTGGTGCGCGCCAGCCGGGCGAAAAACCGTGCGGCGGGTTTGGGCTCAGGCAATTCCTGAGCATCCCCAGGCTGCGCGCCAGACCTCAGTCGCGAGGCGGATAGGTCACTTCGAGAATCTCCAGCGTCGCCATGCCGCCCGGTGTCGGCAGGCTCACGCTGTCGCCTTCGCGGGCTTTGAGCAGCGCGCGCGCCACGGGCGAAATCCAGCTGATCTTCCCCTGCAGCGGCTCGGTCTCGTCGATGCCGACGATGGTGATGGTGTGCTCCGCCGCCTTGTCGTCGGCGTAGCGCACGGTGGCGCCGAAGAACACCTGATCGTTGCCGTGCTGCAGGCGGGCATCGACCACTTCGGCGATGTCCAGCCGCTTGGTGAGAAAGCGGATGCGCCGGTCGATCTCGCGCAGCCGTTTTTTGCCGTAGATGTAATCGCCGTTTTCCGAGCGGTCGCCGTTTTTCGCCGCCCAAGACACGGTCTCGACCACCTTCGGGCGCTCATCCTCGACCAGAGTCTTGAGTTCGGCGCGCAGCCGGGCGTAGCCCTGCGGCGTGAGGTAATTCTTGCCGCCCGGCGGCAGCGGCGGGAGTTGGGCGCCGCCGTCCTCGTCGTCGTCGGCGTCAGAGGTTTGTTCGCGGACAAAGGCCTTGTTCATGGGGAACTCAGTGTATCGATGCGCGAGAGCAATCCGCTGGCCCTGTGGGTGACGCGCTGGATGCCCTCATGCAGCGTCTGCAGGTCTGCGCAGGCCAGGGTGAAGAAGCTGCGCGCGCGCGTGATGCCGGTGTAGATCAGTTCGCGGCTGAGCCCGGCGTGGCGCTCGGGCAGCACCAGCACGGTGTGATCGAACTCCGAGCCCTGCGACTGGTGCACCGTCATGGCAAAAGCCGTCTGCACATCGGCCAGGCGGCTGATGCTGACCGAGCGCAGGCTCTGCCCCTGCAGAAACACCACCCGCAAGCCCTGCGTGCCAGTCGGCAAGGCGATGCCGACATCGCCGTTGAGCACGCCCAGATCGTGATCGTTGCGCGTGACCATCACCGGGCGACCCGCGTACCACGCGCCGCGAGCGCGCAGCAGGCCGAGCGTGTCCAGCCGCGCGGCGATGGCTTCGTTCAGCGTCTGTACGCCCCAAGGCCCTTCGCGCACCGCGCACAGCACGCGGCACTGATCGAAAGCCTGCAACACGCGCTGCGCCCAAGTGTTCCAGTCTGCCTCAGCGGTCGGCCCCTGCCGCAGCAACTCGGCGTAGTGGGCATAGCCCTTGGCGCCATCGCGACCCTGCACCGCGACCTCGACCAGCGCCGGGGCTGCCATCGGGGCGAAAACAGGCGCCGGCAACTTGGGCATGGGTAGCAGCCGCACCGCCGCATCGTCGGTCTGCTGCAGCAGCGTCTGCGCCAGCCCGGCATCGCCCGCGTTCACCGCCTGGGCCAGTTGCCCGATGGTGCCGCCGAAGCGATGACTTTTGCGCAGCATCACCACCCGCTGCAACAGCGCTGGGCCGGCGGGGTCGATGAAGGGCTGAGGAATGCGGTCGCCGCACAGCGCCTGCAGCGCCTGCGCCGTTTGTGGCGTATAGCGGCCCTGCTCCGCACTGGTGCACAGCTCGCCGAGCACCGCACCGGCTTCCACCGAAGCCAGCTGATCCTTGTCGCCCAGCAGAATGAGCCGTGCCGCGGGCGGCAAGGCGTCGAGTAGCGCGGCCATCATTTCCAGATGAATCATGGACGCCTCATCGACCAGGAGCACATCCACCTCCAAGGGCTGCGCGGCGTTGCGGGCGAAGCGGCGGGTATCGGGCCGCGCGCCGAGCAGGCTGTGCAGGGTGCGTGCCGGGCCGAGGCGCTGCGACAGTTCGGCCACGCCGGGGAGGGCTGCGAGTTTGGCGAGCTCGCGGTCGATGGACTGCTTGAGCCGGGCTGCGGCCTTGCCCGTGGGAGCCGCCAGCGCCACGCGCAGCGCGCCGGGCTGAGCCCTCGTGGCCCACAGCAAAGCCAGCAGCCGCGCCGCGGTATGCGTTTTGCCGGTGCCGGGGCCGCCGGTGAGCAGGGTGAAACGTCCGCGTAGCGCCAGCGCGCACGCCAGTTTCTGCCAGTCCACTTCCGTATCGTCGGCAGGCGGGAAAAGCTGCGCCAGCAGGGCTGCGGCTGCGGGTGCATCGACCTCGGCTTCATGCTGCAAGCGCTGATGAATCCGCGCGGCCACGGTGTTCTCATCTCGCCAGTAGCGGCGCAGGTACAGCCGTCCGGCGCTCAATATCAGCGGCGCGCCGCGGTCTGTCTCTCCCTCGCAGTAAACGGCCGGGCACTCGCGCATCAGGCGCTCGCCGTCGTCGGGCCAATGCACATCGGGCGGCAAAGGAGGAGCGCCAGCCGTGGCCGCGCGTTCTTTCAAAGCGATGAGGTGTTGCGGCAATTCGCCCAGCAGCACACAGGTATGCCCGCGCCCTTCCAGATCGGCGAGCAGCGCCACGGCCATCGCCAGTGCTGGCGTCATTTGCGGGCAGAGTTCGGCCAGGAAGCGGGCCAGCGCGGCGTCCAGCCGCCGCAGCACGCCTTGCTCCGCCCAGTCGTGCAGCACGTCGAGAACGCGCTGGGTCGGCGCATTCGGGATGTTGGTCAGGGCAGGTTTCATGCGGTCTCCTCGCGCTGGGCAAAGAGGGCGTCGAGCGCGTCGAGCAAGACCCCGTCGGGCGGAATGTGCACGCAGCCCGACTGCGGCCCGCGAACCCCGCGCAGGAACAGATCAATCGCGCCGCCAAGCTGCATTTGCGGGTCGTAGGTCGTGCGCAGCCTGGCCCGCAGCAGGCGATGCAAGGCCAGCATGTAGAGCGCGCATTGCACGTCATAGCGGTGTTCGAGCACGGCGGCTTCCAGCGCCTGCTGCGAATAGTCGGCGTCGTCCGTGCCGAGGACATTGCTCTTGTAGTCGAGCACCCAGTAGCGGCCCGCGTGGTGGAACACCAGATCGGCGAATCCCATCACCATGCCGTGCAGAGTGCGCTCGGTCAGCTCAGGGCGGGCGCGGCCCGGCAGGATGTGCTGCTGGCACAGGGCGTCGATCTCGGCCGCGCGCGCGCGATCGACCGGCAGCCAGAATTCCATCTCCGCCAGTAGCGTGCCAATCTCGGGCAGCGCCGCGCCCAGCGGCGGCAAGGGCGTGGTCAGCACTTCGCTCAACCACTCCAGCAGATCCTGCGAACGCGGCGCATCCCAACCCTGCCAGGCGCAGCGTTGCAACAGGCGGTCGCGCGTTTGCGGGTCTGACAGCGCAAAGCCGTTCTCGCCCAGCCAGGCCAGTTGTTCATGCACGAACTTGCCCACCAGCGCGCCGCGCGGAAAGCGATGGCGCGCGGCAGACGGCTGGGCGGCGGCATGGGCGGGCTGTTCCACGCTCGGCTCGGCTGTCCACAGTTCGTCTTGCACCGCCGCTTGCAAGGCGGGTTGCTGGGTCGAGCGCGGGGTGAGGTCGCGCACCAGCGCGGAGAAGCTGCCGATGCTCCAGTTGCGCTCGAACTGGGCGTGATAATTGGGCGGCTCGATCAAGGCCGGGGCGGGGTGAGCAGCCTGCAAGCGCTGAAGGTCGGCCTCCTGCGCCGCATCAACGAACTGCACCGCCGGGCTGTCGCCAAATGTCTCGCGCAGCAGCTCGGGAATGGCGGTGCCCGTGCGCGGCGCTTCGCCTCCCAACAGATAGCCGATGGCGCTGTGATGCAGCATGCAGATGGCGCTGTTGCCGACTTTCAGCGCGGCGATGCCGACCCACAGCGCATGCCGCGCGCGGGTCAGCGCCACATAGAGCAACCGCAGGTCTTCGCGCAGGCGCTCGCGGTCGCCGGCGCCGTCCTTCGCCTCTTTGAACGCGGTGGCAAACGGCAGAAACACCAGCGGATATTCCAGCCCCTTGGACTTGTGGATGGTGACCACGCGCACCAGATCGGCCTCGCTTTCCAGCCGCACCACCTGTTCTTCGGCGGACTGGCCCGTCATCTGCTCCTGCAGCCAGCGAATCAGCGCCTGCTCGCCATCGAGCGTGCCGCTGGCGGTCTGCAGCAGTTCGGCCAGATGCAGCACATTGGTCAGGCGGCGCTCGCCGTCTTCCTCGCTCAACCAGCGGGCGGGCAGATCGAGCCGGTGCAGCGTCTGGCGCAGCATGGGCAACACCCCCTGACGCAGCCAGATGGCCTGCAGCTCGGCCAACAAGGCCAGCCGGTTCTCGAACACGTCGTCATCGGTAGCCAGCGCGGCCAGCTCGGCTATCGTCGCCCCCAGCGTTGGGGCGGCGAATGCGGCGCGGGCCAGACGGCCGTCGCGCGGCGCGGCCACGGCACGCAGCCAGCGCAGCAGGTCGGCGGTTTCCGGTGAGGCAAACACCGAATCGCGGTCCGACAGATAAACCGAGGCCACGCCCCGGCGTTGAAGCGCGCGGCGCACGGCACGAGCCTCGTCGCCATCGCGCACCAGCACGGCGATGTCGGACTGACGCAGACGCGCAAAGCCCCCGTCGGCCTGACGGAAGCCGGCCTGCGCATCGTTCAGCAGGCCGACGATGCGCGCAGCCGCATGCGCGGCAAACCGCTCGCGTGCATCGCGCTTGGATTCGAGCTCCTGGTGCATGGCGCAGGTCAGCGCGGGCATCGGCCCTTCGGAGCAAATCAATTGCTCGGCCCGCCCGCGCGCACCGACCGCGATGAAAGGCACGGGGTTGTCCGCATCAGGCGCCTTATCGTCTTGGTACAGAAAGGCGCCCGCGCCTGCCCCCACGCCTGTGGCCTGCTCGCGCCGCTCGAACAGTTGGTTGACGCTGTGCACCACCTCAGCGGTCGAGCGGTAGTTGGTCTGCAGCGCCGAGTGCCGCCCCAGCGTGGCTTGCCGTGCGCACAGATAGCTGGCGATGTCCGCGCCGCGAAAGGCGTAGATCGACTGCTTGGGATCGCCGATGAGCAGCACGGCGCTCTGCGGAGTCTGCGCCGTGGTGATGCCGTAGAGGCGATCAAACACGCTGAACTGCAGCGCCGAGGTGTCCTGAAATTCGTCGATGAGCGCAACGGGATATTGCTCCAGAATGCGCGCGCGCAGCCGCTCGCCCTGCGGCCCGGTCAGCGCCGCTTCGAGGCGTTCGAGCTGGTCGTGAAAGCTGAATTGGCCGCTGGCCGCCTTGAGCGTACGCAGCTGGACTTCGACCTGCGCGGCGGCGTAGCTCTGCAGCTCGGGAACGAGGTCGGGCAGATCGGCCAGCGCCGCGCGCAGCGCCTCGACCTCGTTGAACACGATCGGCGGCTCCACCTGCTTGCCCTTGTTGCAGCCGCCGCGCAAGCCGTCGGGCGTGAGCTTGACCCAGACCTTGTCGTCGAGATCGGGCTGCTGCTGCGCGGGGTCATCCAGCCAGGTTTGCAGCGCGTCAAACCAGCCGCAAACGCTGTTCAAACCATATTTGACCTTGCTCAGCGGGTTGGTCGGCGACTGCACCAGCGCACACAGCCATTGCCGCATGGTCGCGATGCGCTCGGCCCATTCCGCCTTGAGCGCGCTTACCTGCGCCTGCTGCAGCTCGTCCAGCCGCTGCCAGAGGGCGAGCAGCGAGGCGTCGTTGACAACACCCGGCGCCGCCCCGGTCTGGGCTGCGCGCAGCCGCGCTTTCACCTCGCCCTCTAGCGCGCCGACGTCCTTCCAAACCTGGAGCACGCCATCCAGCGCCGCGCCTGAAAGCGGATAGACCTGCTGCCGCCAGAAGTCGCGCACGGCCTGCGTGGTGAGTTCGCCTTCGTCGGCCAGCAGGTCTTCGTCGAAGGAATGACCGCTGTCGAAGGCGTGTTCGCGCAGCATGCGCTGGCACCAGGCATCGATGGTGAACACGGCCGCGTCATCCATCGCCTGCGCCGCCATCGCCAGGCGCCAGGCGGCGGTCTGCCGCGCGCTTCCCGGCGGATAGCCGTCCAGCAGGCGCAGCAGAAATTCATCGTCCGCCTTGGGTGCGAGGGCGCCCTGAAAGCACTGCGCCGCCTCCACCAGACGCGCCCGAATGCGTTCGGCCAGTTCGCGTGTGGCAGCGCGGGTGAAGGTCATCACCAGAATCTGCTCAGGGCTCAGCGGGCGGGCAAACGCGCTGGCTTCGTCGCCGTGGCCCAGCACCAGGCGCAGATAGAGCGCGGCGATGGTCCAGGTCTTGCCAGTGCCCGCGCTGGCTTCGATGAGGCGGCTGCCCTGCAGCGGCAAGGTCAGGGCGTCGAGGGGATCGGGGATGGCAGTCATGCGGCTTCTTTCGCGCCCGCAGCGGGCGTCTGTGCGTGGCGGATGACAACCGCCTGCGCCGCCCAGTCGGCCAAGGGCTGAAACAGCTTGGCTTGGTAAGTCTCGAAGCACCCATCCGCGCTCAGGCTGGCAAAGTCGGGAAAGGTGCGCGCGAGGCAGGGCTCCTCGACTTCGCCCGAGGTGGAATAGCCGCCCTCATAGACCTCTTGCCCCTTGCCATTTTTCAGCTCGGCCAGCGCGGTGCGGGCGGTGAACGGCAGCGGGCGGCGCATGCCTTCGCGCCATGCGGCCAGCAGGGTGTGAAGGTGATCTCTGGCTTCATCCGGGGGCAGCGGCGGCAGTTCCACCCGCGCATCGACGCCGATGAGCACGCCCCGCACCGCGTGGCCGCAGGCGCTGGCCGCCAACTGCCGCACCCAGACGTCGGTCAGCTTTTCAGCGCGCGCCTGCGCTTTGCCATCGCTCAGTCTTGACGCGCTGAGCTGCATCCAGATCGGGCTCTGGCCGCCTGTGCGCAGGCCGTCGAGCCAGTCGTCCAGCCGCAAGTCTTGGTGCTCGACGATCAAGGCCCGCTTGTCCACCGCCTGCGGATAGGCCTGCGCCAGCTCGGACCAACTGCGCAGCAGCGGCAGCGCCTCTTGCTCCAGACCTTGCGCCACTCTGCTGCCCAGCGCGCGCAGGGGCAGCGCCCCGCTGCCCTGCAACTGGCGCGCCCGGCGCGCGACGGCGGCCTCGATGCCTTCATCCACGGCGGCCTGCG
This sequence comes from Thiomonas sp. TH-17, assembly GCF_057473305.1. Taxonomy (NCBI): domain Bacteria; kingdom Pseudomonadati; phylum Pseudomonadota; class Betaproteobacteria; order Burkholderiales; genus Thiomonas; species Thiomonas sp. TH-17. Next base: position 2,610 of record NZ_JBYCKI010000041.1, on the reverse strand, counting down.
GATCATCGATCAAGTGGCTGAGCAGGCCGTGGCGGTCGAGCCCGTCGAGCGCGAAGACTTCGTCGTCGTCCTGCGTCTGCAGTTCATCGAACACCACGTCGAGCCGGGTGCGGAAAAACGCCTTGACCGGATTTTTCAGGAAGCGGGCCAGTTGCTGCAGACCCAGCGGTTCGGTGAGCGGCTCGAACGGCATCGGCCCATTTCCGTTCCCGTGCCCGCTCTCGACCACGCCGCCATGCGCTTGCCGCCACTCGCGGGCATAGGTGAACAGCGCGGCATCGCCCTCGAAGTAGCGGCGGCTGAAGGGCTGCAGGGGATGGACGGTGGTGCGCTGCGCGAGCAGGTCACCCTGCCCTTCGCCCTGCCAACCTGCGGCGAGGTAGTCGCGCAACTGGGCCACCAGCACCGACGGCGGCTGCTCGGTGTTGTCGCGCGGGCTGCGACCGGCCCAGCTCACATAGAGCATGCGCCGCGCCGACAGCAGCGCTTCGAGCATGAGGTAACGATCGTCTTCGCGCCGGGCGCGATCTCCGGGCCGGTATTGCCCGGGCTGATGCAGCAGATCGAAGTCGCTGCGCGGGCTGCGGCGCGGATAGTCACCCTCGTTCATGCCCAGCAGGCAGACGACTTCGAAGGGAATGGCGCGCAGCGGCATCAGGGTGCAGAAGGTCACGCCGCCGGCGAGAAAGCGCCCGCCACCTGCGGCCTCGTCCAGCCCGGTCAGCCAGCTCTCGCGCAGCACCTGCAGCGGCACGGCTTGGTCGAACTGCGCGGCGGCGCAATGGTCGAGCCAGGTGGAGAGCGCATCGTCGAGGCGGGCGCGGGTTTCGCGCTCGCGCAGGTCTTGCGGCAGGCTGATGGCGTCGAGCAGATCGCGCGCGTGCTGCACCCACTGGCCCGGCGTGGCGCTTTGCAGGGCCGTATGCCACCAGGCTTGCAGCACGTCGAGCAGATCGGCCAGCGGCCCGACCAGGGCGGCGTCCAGCCCGCCGATTTCGTCATAGGGCACGATGTTCTCAAAGCCGTCTTCGCCCGCCCCGGCATAGCCCAGCAGCATGCGGCGCAGGCCGAAGCGCCAGCTGTTCTGCTCGCCGCAGGCGCCCAGGCCGAGTTGGGCGCGATGGTCGCCGTCCAGCCCCCAGCGCACGCCCGCGCCGGCGATCCATTGCGTCAGCCTCGGCCGGTCTTCGGGCCGCAGGCCGAAGCGCCGCGCAATGGCCGGCACATCGAGCAAGGCGCTGATGTCGGAGGCCAGAATGCGCTCTTGCGGCAGGCGCAGCAGCCAGTCCAGCGCGAGCAGCAGCGGTTCGGTCGCCCGCGCCGACAGGTCGGCGATGTCGAAGGGAATGAAGCGCGCATCCCCCGGCGGATACTGGCCGAACACCGCCCGGATGGCCGGGGCGAACGGGGCGATGTCGGGCGTCATCACCACAATGTCGCGCGGCCGCAGCGGGCGCTCGCCGCCGGGCTGCGCCAGCAGGTGCAGCAACTGGTCGTGAAGGATTTCAACTTCGCGCTGCGCGCTGTGGCCGATGTGAAACACCACCGAACGATCCGCGGCGGAAATGAGCTTGCGCGGATGTTCGGGCAAGGGCAGCAGATCGCGGATGGCAGCCTGCATCTGTTCGAGCAGCGTGTCGCCGGGCGCGTCGTCGAACAGGTCGTGCCGCGGCAGACCGGGACTGTCTACCGAATTCGCCCGGTCGTCGAAGACGTCGAGTTGGCGCATGAAATCGCGCCCCTGCCGCCCCCAGGCCGCCAGCAGCGGGTGAGCGTGGGCGTGCATGGCCTCAAGACTGACCTGCGCCAGGTCGCCCGCCCGCAGCGGCCTGCGAGCCGGTGCCGCGCGCAGCAGCTCGCGTCCCTCGATGATGTCGGCCCAGTGAAATCGGCAGGGATTGGGCAGCGCGATCAACACCTGCACATACCGCGACAGCGCCACCAGGGCATCGAGCACCACGCCCGGCAGGTGCGAAGCGCCAAACAGCACCACCCGGCGCGGCAGCGCGGGGCGGGGCGGGTCAGTTCCGTCTTCGGTCGTTTTCAGTGCCTGCAACATGGCACGCTGCACCTGTGCACGGGTGGATTGACGCTCCGTTTCGCTCAGCTCGGCCAGAATCCGGCGCCACAGCCAGGCCTGCCAGCGCTGATCTTCGGGCAAGGGCGTCGCGCGCCCGAGCGCATCGATGAGCACATCGCGGCCCTGTGCCCAGGCGTCGAGCCAGTCGTCGCGGTAGATCTGATACTGGTCGTAGAGGTCGGCCAGGCGCTGCGCCAGTTGCAGACGGCGCTGCAGGTCTTGACCATGCAGATATTGGAACAGCGGCGCGCAAACGTCCGCATCGAGCGTGCTGCCCTCAAGGAAACGCTGGGCCGGGCTTAGCTCGACCCTGGGGGCACCCAGAAGCCGCATCAAGCGCCAGGTCAGCAGCGGCTTGTCCAGCGGCGATTGCGACGGCGTGGCCGCACGCCCCAGCACCTGCCGATAGGTGCGCCACAGAAACCGCCCGGGCAGTTCAACTCGCGTAGCAGCGCAAATGCCGCCCTGCGCGGCCAGCGCCATCTTCAGCCACTCCGCAGCGCCATTGCTCTGCACCAGAATGACCTCTT
>NZ_JBYCKI010000040.1:0-3398 GCF_057473305.1 Thiomonas sp. TH-17 | reverse complement strand
GGCGGCGTTTTCGAGTACCGCTTTCCCAAGCCCGCTGCGGGTGGTGGCGCCACCAAAGAGGCCTTTCCCAAAGTGGCCTACGCGATTGATTTCGCGCCCTGGCATTGGGTGATCGGCACCGGGGTGTACGTGGACGACGTGAGCGCGGCCGCCTGGGCTTACAGCACGCAGGGGCTCATCATCTCGGTCATCGGCATTGCCCTGCTGGTGGCGCTGGCGCTGTTCATCACCCGCCGCACCAACACCTCGATGCGCAACGCCTTCGCCGTGTTTGGGCGGCTTGAGCAGGGCGACCTGACGGTGCGCATGGACAGCCGAAGCAACGACGAAATCGGTCAGGTCATGGCCTCGGCGCAAAAGATGATCGACCGCTTCACCCACACCATCGGCTCGGTGCGGTCTTCCGCCGAGCAGTTGCTCTCAGCGTCCACTCAGGTGTCGGCGACTTCGCAGAGCCTGTCGCAGTCGTCTTCCGAGCAGGCGGCTTCGGTGGAACAAACCTCGGCGACCGTCGAGCAGGCAGCCGCCTCGATTCGCCAGAACGCGGATAACTCATCTGCCGCCGATGCGCTCGCCCAACAGGTGCTTCAACATGCCAACAGCAGTAAAACCGCCGTTGGACAGGCTTCCACAGCCATGCAAACCATCGCGGATCGCATTTCTCTCATCGATGACATTGCCTATCAGACCAATATGCTGGCTTTGAATGCGGCGATTGAAGCCGCCCGGGCCGGAGAGCATGGCAAGGGCTTTGCGGTGGTGGCCGCGGAGGTGCGCAAGCTGGCCGAGAAAAGCCAATCCGCAGCCAAGGAAATCGGCGATCTCGCCTCCACAACGGTCAAACATGCCGATCACGCCACTCACCTGATTTCTGAATTGGTCATTCTGAAGACGAAGAACTACGGCCTCGTCCAGGAAATCGCCGCAGCAACCACGGAACAGGCCACCGGCATGCAGCAGATCAATCAAGCGGTGGCGCAGCTCTCGGCCGTCACTCAGCAGAACGCTTCGGCTTCGGAACAACTCGCGGCGACTGCGGAAGAGATGAATGCGCAGGCCAGTGGTCTGCAAGACCTCATCAGCCAGTTCAAAACCGACGCTCAAGCTACCCATGCCGCGGCCCAGCCGCGCACGCCGACTGCCCCCGCGCGCCGACCCGCTGCCACGCCGCGCCCCGCCCTGGCCGCGGCCGGTGCGGGCGACTTCGTCAAATTCTGATCACCCCATTTTCCAAGGAGCCCCATATGACGACCGCCCTCGCGCATCCGTCTTCCCCCCCCGCCCTGCAACTGGCGGGCAACGCCCAGCCCACCAGCGGCCAGTACCTGACCTTCACCTTGCAGAACGAAATCTATGGTCTGGACATTCTGCGCGTGCGGGAAATTCTGGAATACACCCGGCCCACCACCGTGCCGATGATGCCGACCTTCGTGCACGGCGTGATCAACCTGCGCGGCAACGTGGTGCCGGTGATTGATCTGGCGCAGCGCTTCGGCCGCGCGCCCACCGCCCTGCAGGCCCGCACCTGCATCGTCATCGTTGAAATCGAGGGCGAAGACGGGCCGCTGGCCATCGGCGTGCTGGTCGATGCGGTCAACGCCGTACTCGACATGGAAGCCGGACAGATCGAACCGGCGCCGAGCTTCGGCACCGGGCTCAAACAAGAGTTCATCCGCGGCATGGCGCGCACCGAAGCCGGCTTCATCATCCTGCTCGACGTGGGCCGGGTGCTGTCGGTCGAAGACATGGCCGGTCTGGCCAGCGCCGCACAAATCAACGCCTGACCCGGCCCCACAAATCCCGCTCACTTTCACCCATCTTCTACCCCTTTACTGAAGCGAACACGACATGGCAACCGCTCTGCATCACCGACTCCAGTTCCGCATCCTCGTCCCCATCGCGGTACTCGTCATCGCTGTGGTGGCCGCTGGCACCTTTCTGCTGGCGCGCAACGCACAGCATCTGGTTGGCCAGGAGATTCAACGCGAGGCCCAACAGCAAATGGGAGAAGTGGCCCGCACGCTGACCATCACCAAGAACCTGATCGAGGAACAGGTGCATGGTTCGATGCGCCTGATGACCGAACGCGGCGCACAACTGGGCACGCCCTCGCTCGGCGCTCCGGTCGATCTGGCTGGAAAGTCGCTGCCCGACCTGCTGTTGGGAAAGACCAGCGAAGTCAACCAGTTTGATCTGGTCGATGGCGTGACCAAGCTGTTCGGCGGCACGGCCACCCTGTTCGTGCGCAGCGGCGACGACTTTGTGCGCGTGAGCACCAATGTCAAGAAGCCCGATGGCACCCGCGCCATCGGCACCCTGCTCGACCCCAAGGGAAAGGTCATCGCTGACATTCGCAATGGCAAGGCCTTTTATGGCGTGGTGCAGATTCTGGGCAACCCATTCATAACCGGCTACGAACCCATGCGCGACGCCAGCGGCAAGATCATCGGTATCTGGTACGTGGGCTACAAGGCGCAGATCGATGCCATCAAAAACGAAGTCGGCAAACTGCAACTGCTGCATGGTGGCAATCTCGACGTGACCGATAGCGGCGGCAAGGTCATTTTCGCCTCTGAAAACAGGCCGACCCAGATCAACGCTGACGACTGGATCAGCTACTCCGAGCCCGTACCCGGGTGGGGCTTCACCGTGACGACGCGCTATCCCAAAGCGGCCATTGCCAGCTACACCTGGTCGCGCGTGCTGCCGCTGATCGTGGGAGGCGGGGTGGTGATTCTGCTCATTCTCGGCGTCGCCACGTATCTGTTGCGCCGTCTGGTGCTCCGCCCGCTAAGCGAGGCGGTTTCCGTCGCCCAGCGTGTGGCCGAAGGCGATCTGTCGGTGCGGGTGGCTTCCACCTCGAAGGATGAAACCGGGCAGTTGCTCAGCGCGTTGGCAGACATGGTCGGGCGGCTGACTTCGGTTATCGGCTCGGTGCGGTCTTCTGCCGAGCAGTTGCTCTCGGCCTCCACGCAGGTGTCAGCCACTTCGCAGAGTCTGTCGCAGTCGTCTTCGGAGCAGGCCGCGTCGGTGGAGGAAACCTCGGCCACGCTGGAGCAGGCGACGGCTTCCATTCGCCAGAACGCGGATAACGCCCGTCTGACGGATTCGATGGCGCAGCAGGCTGCAGGCCAGGCGCGTGAAGGGGGTGCGGCGGTGCAGGGCACGGTCTCGGCGATGCAGAGTATTGCCGAGCGCATCTCGATCATCGATGACATTGCGTATCAGACCAATATGCTGGCTTTGAATGCGGCCATCGAAGCGGCCAGAGCCGGGGAACATGGCAAGGGCTTTGCGGTGGTGGCCGCCGAGGTGCGCAAGCTGGCGGAGCGTTCTCAGGTAGCGGCCAAGGAGATTGGCGATCTGGCGACTTCGACGGTGAAGCAGGCGGATGCCGC